>DUSG01000307.1 GCA_012842725.1 Clostridiales bacterium | reverse complement strand
TAGATGTGATGAAAAGCTTTAATATATTATTCATGAATGACTTTGATTCTTCCAAATTAAAAGAGGAACAATATGAAGTATTGAAAGAGTGGGTAAAGCAGGGAGGATTTCTGATAATAGGTACCGGGCCTAATGGAACCAAAACCCTGTCTATTTTTGAAGATGAATTTATAACAGGCCGTAAGGGAGAACTGACTAAGGTATCCGGAAAAGCATTAGGGCAGTTCGTCGGTGTTGATTTTAATGAAGTTATGGAAATAATGGATATAAAGCTGGAAAACGGAATAACATTGCTCAAACATGATGATATTGATTTAGCTCAATATGTCAGCAAGGGCAGGGGCAGGATATTGATACTTTCCTTTGATATGGGGCTGGAGCCATTTTTCTCCTGGAGGCTGAACAGAAACTTTATGGAAAAAATGGTACAGGAAATATTGCCGTCTTTCTATGGTAGGGACTATTCCGGAAAATATGTGTCAATTGCCAGAGGCAATTATTATAATATAGACAGGGCATTAAAGACAATACCTGAGTTGCCTTTACCCAACTATCAAACAGCCATTATAATGTTTGGAATATATATTATACTTGCTGCTCCCGTCAGCTATACCATATTGAAAAAAAGAGACAGAAGGGAATTGATGTGGGCAGTAGTGCCTGCATTATCATTAGCATTTGCGGTAATTATTTACTTTATGGGTTTTGGAACCAGGTTCACAGGACCTATATTCAACAAATTGACCATCATTCATGGGGATGAAAGGGGCAATATGGCATCTCAATCCTTTGGAGGTATATTCAGTCCCAACAAGACAGACCTAATTGTTGAAAGCGCTGATGGGACAAGGATTAAGCCGCTGGCATATACAGATAACTATTTTAGTTCTTACTTAAGATGGGATGAGAGGAAAATTGATACTAAGATAATGGTTTCGCCAAAATCCAGCATAGAATTTTATGATGTCGGAGTTTGGGACATGATGACCATTTCATTGGAAGAGGATAGGGTTTTGGAAGGCAATATTACAAGTCAAGTAATATATAAAGATTCAGGATTCACAGGATTCATAGAAAATGGCACAGATTTGGATTTGGAAGACTGCTATATAATAACTTCCAATGAATATATGCCTGTTGGCGATATAAAAAGCGGGGAAAAGAAAGAATTGGCAGGAAAAGCTGTTAGATACTATGGTGACAGATATGATTTATTGAACAGCCTTTACGATGTAAACTCTTTAAGAAATAATGTAAGAAATATGACAAATGAAAAAATACAAGAAATAAGGACTCAAAATCAGAAAAGATATCTTCTGGATTATCATTTTGATTTCAATCTTTCACCTACAATAGAAGGAGTTAAACTCATAGGTTGGAGCAGCAGCCCTTCTACCTCACAGATAAGGGTAAACGGAAAAGAAGTAAAAAGCTATAACAGGACATTGTTAGTGTGGGATTTGACGCTTGACATCCAATCAGGGGAAGAGATTGAATTGCCCTGGGGTTATATCAAACCTTCAATAAACGATAAAGTCGTCAAGGGAAACTATGACCCCTATAGTAACAGCATATATGGAACAGGGGTTTTAGAGGTTTCTTATGATTTAGGCCAGCATATTGTTCCTGAAAGAATCGAATTCAGTCAAAGAGCTATAGATGCCACTATAAAACAATATATTTGGAATGTGAAGGAACAGCGATGGGATAACGGTGATTTCGCCGGTTTTGTAATACAGGGTGAAGACATAGCTAAATATGTTGATACAAACAATCTGCTGCTGTTAAAATTCGAATTGAACGATAGCTCCTTCCAGATTCCACAGATTACAGTGAAAGGAAGGATGAAATGATGCTTGAGATAAAAGGGCTTACAAAAAACTATGGAAGATTCACTGCAGTAGACGGATTGGACTTGACCGTTGAGAAAGGTGAAATTTATGGATTCGTGGGGCCTAATGGAGCCGGGAAGACTACCACAATGAAAATCATATGCGGCCTTCTTCCGGTTGATAAAGGCCAAGTGCGTGTAGCAGGCATAGATGTGAC
>DUSG01000059.1 GCA_012842725.1 Clostridiales bacterium | reverse complement strand
TTTTGGCAAAGGGATAGAATTTATAAAAGTACATGCCCCTTGGGACACCTATTCTTATACTCAAAAAAAATCACCTCTTCACTGCTAGTATTATTGACTGTGAAGAGGTTTTTTAAACATTAATTTGGTAGCTGGTCGGCAGTTTCCGGTCTTTTTCCAGGTATTCCTCGTGCGTTCTGTTTCCAGTTAAATATCTATGTTGCGTTTACAAATTCTCTGTTTTAGATTTCGTAAAGATTCACTGGCAAAGTTAATAAAAATTATATATTATTAGGTTTTATTTTATAGAATAAAGTTACAGCATGTACATACATATTAGATATGTGCTTCAGATATAAGAGTTCGCTTTGGCAGTTCTACAGCTTGAACTCACAAAAAGCCTAACGGCATCCAAGAGACATCCATGTCCAAGGATGCCTAGGCTGGCATCCTTGCCAGCCTTACGGTTTTTTTAGCTCGTTCTTCGCTAAGAACTGCTGGCATAGCTCACAATATATCTTCAGCACATACCTAATATGCCAAGTTACTGTATCGTTCTCCTAATCTTTTCTGCTGTATCTAAGGAAATTACAGTATCTAAAGAATAAGCATATGTGCAAGTGAAGATGTGAACTGCACATATGCTTATTCTGTATTTCTTAAGTTTGCTAAGAATTTAAATAAAAAAAACCATATAGGATTGCCCTAGCATCTGATTTCTGAGCTCTGAGTTCTTAGTTCTTAGCTCTATTATAGTGTTTTTCGTGGTTTCAAATAAAATACCCACCATAAAGTATAAGCCCCAATCCTCCGGATATTATAATCGCCATTATGGGACTGATTTTCAGTTTATATACTCCAAGAAAAATGATCAGTCCAATTATCACGCTCTTTAAATCCACGAAGGATACTTTTCCGATCGTAAAACAGGCTGCGGCTATTATTCCAAGGACTGCAGGTCTTATTCCTTTTAGTACCCATTTAACCCAGTCAAGATGTTTAAACTTGTTGAAGTATATGGAAACAGTCAATGCCAGTATTGTAGGAATGAGAACTACCCCTATAGTACCAAGTAAAGAACCCAAAAGACCTCCCATCTTATATCCTATATATGTAGAAGAATTAACAGCAATAGGACCGGGAGTCATTTCTGCTATTGCTACAATATCGATAAACTCTTCGGGGTTTATCCAACCTTTATCCAGTACTATATCTTTCTGAATCATGGATATGACTGCATATCCTCCCCCAAAGCTGAAGGCTCCTATTTTCAGGAAAGAAAAGAATATTTTCCATAGTATATTCATTATTTAGCAGCCTCCTCTCTGAAAAAGAAGAAGCCCAGAATACCTGATACTATTACGGCTGCAATAGGATGGATATTTAGAAATATCATGGCTATAAGGGTACCAAGTGATATGAGAAGATTCTTTGTTTTTAAACCTATAGATTTTGCCAGCTTTATAACTGCGAATGTTATTAAAGCTACTACTGCAGGTCTTATGCCTTTAAAAATGTTCTGAACTATTTCACTATCTTTTATAGTTGCAAAGAAAATTGCGATGGCAAGTATTATTAGAAA
>DUSG01000007.1 GCA_012842725.1 Clostridiales bacterium | reverse complement strand
GAAAACGGAGCCGTTCAATGTGGATACTGCACACCAGGAATGATTATGTCAGCGAAAGCACTTCTGCTTAAGAATCCTAATCCAACAGAAGAGGAAATCAGAGAAGCGATAGCTGGAAATATATGCCGTTGTACCGGTTATAACAATATAGTTAAAGCTATTAAATCAGTTTCCAATAATAATGACGTAGGAATTGAGGGGATATAATGTCTGTATTGAGTTTTTTAACACCCAGTAATATGGAAGAACTGCAACAATGTCTTAGAATGGCAGATGAAAGAACTAAATTCATATCAGGAGGAACGGACTTAATAATTAAGCTAAGAAAAAACATAAATGAAGACTGGAAGTTAATTGACTTATCCGGTGTGGCAGAACTGGATTATATAAAAGAAGATGGAAAAATCATAAGAATAGGTGCATGCACAACATTTGCAGAGTTAGCTTCCAATCCTATTATAAAAAAATACGGCAGATGCTTGTCCATGGCTGCTGCTGAGGTGGGGTCGGTACAGATCAGGAACAGAGCAACCATAGCAGGAAATATTGCCAATGCGTCTCCTGCGGCTGATTCCTTGGCTCCACTATCGGTTTTGGGTGCAAAAGCTTTGTTGATGGATAGACAAGGCAATAAAACTGTGTGCGAAATCGATAATTTAATTTCAGGAGTAGGTAAAAACAACCTTGATGTCGGTCAGATTATCTTAGAAATCTTCTTTCCGGTTAATGAAAATTTAGTTTCAAGCTTTGTAAAATTAGGTTCAAGAAAGAAAGTAAGTATTTCAAGACTTAGCATTACAATTGCTGCAGAATATAACAATCAAGAACAACATCTCAATAATGTAAGAGTTGCTATAGGAGCCGTAGGGCCTATTCCACTGAAGGCTGTAAAATCTGCTTCTCTCATTGATGAGAAAGACATAAGCAGTGAAGTTATGGAATCATTTTCTGAATCGTTGGCCGAAGAAGTGGAAGAAGCCATTAAAGGCAGAAGTTCAATGCCTTATAAAAGAAAGGCAGTAATAGGTTTAGGCAAGGATTTGCTGAATGATTTATTAACCTATATATCTGCATTAGAAAGGGAAGAGAGTTATGACAGATAGTTTAAAATATGTTGGTAAAAATATACCTCTTCATGATATAAGACAAAAAGTAACCGGCAGCATGAAATATCTAGGCGATATGGATTTAGGCAATATGCTTCATATAAAACTGGTACTGAGCAGTGTTGCAAACGGAAAGGTTATAAAAATAGACACTTCCTTGGCAGAAAAAGTGCCAGGCGTTGTTAAGATATATTCATATGCCAATACTTCGTCAACAAAGTACAGTGGTTCTGCGTGGTTCAAAGGAGAAAACACCCCAGAAACAGAGACAATGTTTTCACAAAGAGTCAGATTTGTTGGAGACAGGGTGGCTGCCGTAGTGGCTGAAACCCCGGAAGCTGCCAAAAAAGCGGCAGAGCTTGTGAAAGTGGAATATGAAGAATATGAACCGGTGCTAAATGTAGAGGATTATCTAAAGGATTGCAAAGGAAAACTTCATGAAGATGAGCCTGACTATTATGTAAAAGAAATATCTTGTGGAAACATAGAAGATGCAATGGAGAAAGCATACAAAGTATTCTATGATGAAGTGGAAACTCAGAAAATACATCATGCGGCTATTGAAAACCATATTTGTGTTGCAGTACCCAATCCTTTAGAAGGTATAACGGTTTATTCACCTTGTCAGATAGTATATGGTGTTCAGAGCACAGTTGCACAAATATTGAATATGCCATTGAACAGAGTAAGGGTTGTTAAAGTACCGGTAGGAGGTTCATTCGGTGGTAAACAGGAAACTGTGTTGGAACCTATATGTGCTTATATTGCAATGGATTTGAACAGACCTGTAAAACTGGAATTTGAAAGAAGAGAAAGCATGCTGTCTACCAGAACAAGGAATGCAACTAAAGGTTATGTCAAAACCGCAGTAGATAAAATAGGTCATATCATAGCCAGAGATATAAAGGTAATTTTAGATGCCGGGGCATATACATCCGGAGGATGTAAAGTAAGTATTGCAGCAGGCAAAAAGTCTTTCAGATTATATCGAATTCCTAATCAGAGATACAAAGGGATAGTTGTAAATACAAACACTCCTATAGGAGGAGCATGCAGAGGATACGGTTCACCGCAAATACATGCAATAACCGAAATAAGTATGGATAATGTAGCAAAAAGTATGGGTATAGATCCTGTAGATTTCAGGCTGATGCATCTTGTTCAACCGTACGATGATGATCCTACGGGAGCCCCAAACCTAGGTAATTCAAGAATAATAGATTGTGTAAAAAAAGG
>DUSG01000306.1 GCA_012842725.1 Clostridiales bacterium | reverse complement strand
TGTGTTATTATTCATATATAACTCATGGTACTCCTTTGCTAATGTTTTTCTTTGGTTATTAAACATTTTACAATGGATTACCATGAGTTTTCTATATATTACGGCATTTTATTTTACAACTTCCCTATATTGTCTAAAAAACTACCATTTATATGATATGTCTATACCTTTTACCTGTTTACTTTATTTTTTATTTCATCCATTATTCGCTCTACAAAAGCTTCGAGTTTCATACCACCTATATCGCCGTCTTTTCTGTCCCTTACTGAAACGCTGGAATCTTCTACTTCTTTGTCTCCTACAATCAGCATATAAGGTACCTTTTTCAATTGTGCTTCTCTAATTTTATATCCTACCTTTTCGCTTCTTAAATCAGATTCTACCCTGATTTCTAAATCATTTAATCTTTGTTCAACTTCTTTTGCATATTCATAATGTTTCTCTGAAACAGGTATTACCACTACTTGCACCGGTGCAATCCAAACTGGAAAAGCACCTGCAAAATGCTCAGTAAGTATAGCTATAAACCTTTCTATGCTACCAAATATCACACGATGTATCATGACAGGCCTATGTTTTTCTCCGTCACTACCAATATATGTCAAATCAAATCTTTCTGGCATTTGGAAATCCAATTGAATTGTGCCGCATTGCCATGTACGTCCTATACAATCTTGTAGATGAAAATCTATCTTAGGACCATAAAAAGCTCCGTCACCTTCATTGATTTTATAACTGATTCCTTTTGCTTCTAACGCTTCCTTCAATGCATTGGTTGCAATTTCCCAATCTTCATCAGAACCCATTGATTTTTCAGGTCTTGTCGATAATTCAACATGGTACTTAAATCCGAATATATTGTAAAAATAGTCTACCATCTCAATAACGCCGATTATTTCATCTTTTATTTGAGAAGGCATCATGAATATATGAGCATCGTCTTGAGTAAAGCATCTAACTCTCATTAAACCATGCAGGGCACCTGAAATCTCATGTCTATGAACTAAACCTAATTCTGCCATTCGTATTGGAAGTTCTCTATAACTATGAAGTTCTCTTTTATACATTAACATACCGCCAGGGCAATTCATAGGTTTCACAGCAAAATCTTGTTCATCGATTTTAGTAAAATACATGTTTTCTTTATAGTGATCCCAATGTCCTGATCTATGCCAAAGATCTGCATTAAGAATTATAGGTGTTTTAATCTCTTGATAACCTTTCTTTTTATGCTCCTTCCTCCAAAAATCTTCAAGAATATTTCTCAGTATCATTCCTTTTGGATGGAAAAATGGAAATCCTGGGCCTTCTTCCTGAATACTGAACAAATCAAGTTCTTTTCCAAGTTTCCTATGATCCCTTTTCTTAGCTTCTTCCAGCATATTTAAATATTCATCTAACTGACTTTTTTTCATAAAGGATGTACCATAAATCCTTTGGAGCATTTTGTTTTTCTCATTTCCTCTCCAATAAGCCCCGGCAACATTAAGAAGTTTAAAAGCCTTAACCTTTCCTGTCGAAGGTACATGAGGTCCTGCACACAGATCAACAAATTCTCCTTGTTTATAGAATGAAATAACCTCATCTTCTTTCAAATCTTTTATAAGTTCAACTTTATAAATTTCACCTTTTTCTTCCATAAATTTAATAGCTTCTTCTCTTGGAAGTACAAATTTTTCAATTTTATAATCTTCTTTAATTATTTTCTCCATTTCTTTCTCAATAATTTCTAAATCTGCCTCAGTAAATGCCTTGTCTGAGTCAAAATCATAATAGAATCCATTTTCTATAGCTGGACCGATAGCTAGTTTTACATCAGGATATAATCTTTTTACCGCCTGAGCTAATATATGGGATGATGTATGCCTGAAAGCCAATCTTCCCTCTTCATCATCAAAAGTCAATACTTCCAATACAGCATCTTCTTCAATACTATCATTAAGTTCGTATAATTTTCCGTTTACCTTAGCAGCCAAAGCAGCTTTAAGCAAACCAGGTCCTATTGAAGCTACAACTTCACTTACTTTTATACCTTTTTCATATTCTCTAACTGAACCATCTTTCAGTGTTATTTTTATCATATTCCATCCTCCTATTCGATTTTATTAAAACAAAAACTCTCGTCCCAAAAGGGGCGAGAGTATATCGCGGTTCCACCCTAATTTATCACTCTAAGATTATAACGTAATCAACGGAAAAGCTTACTGAATTCAGCTCTCTGCTCCGAGGTGGTTTTCAAACACTTTCCCCAAGAAGTGCTTTCAGCCTATGACACTTCCTCTCTTTTGGTTCCAGTTGTTTTACTCGTCCTCTTCAATGCATTTATTTATTTGATTATTATATTTTAACGGTAATATAGTATTCTGTCAATACTAAATAAATAAAAATAAAATTAATCCCTGAAGCAAACCAATTATTGCTCCAAGAACTCCTCCCAGCATTTCAATATGTTTCAACTCTTTCCTTGCAATTTTCAAAGTTATTTCTTCTATTTTTGCTAAATCAAACATATTAATTTTCTCTTCAACTATTTTCCCTATTTTGATATCTTGTGAAGTTTTTTCATATATATTTTCTATTAAATCCTCTAATATTTTTTTTGATTCTTTTTCTATTTGTTCTTCAACATATTGAATTAATATATTTTTTAATATCTGAGGCATTAATAATGGAAGCTTTTGATTAATAGCTTGAGTAACTTTACTCTTGACTAAATTTACTATTCTTAAACAGTTTTCATCATCAACTATTCTTTCAAATATCTCCTTAAAATCTATTAACTCTTCTTCTATTGTTTCTCCTATAACTTTGGCAATCTCAAATCTACGTTTTGGTAATAATCCCTGAATCTCTAAACCCAATGCTCTTATTCTAAAAGGTTTTGTCGGTTTAAATAGCATTTTTATTGCAATAATGTTGGTTATCCAACCAATTATACCACCAATGATAGTAGATATAAGTATTTTGTACATAAAATTCACCTGTCTACATGAATAATTAATAGTAATTATATCATATAAACAGGTGGCATGATTCATCAATTTAATTCCTTATTTTCCTTTAAACCGCTGCATATATCACATTCTCTGCAAATATCAGTCCTATCATAAAAAATATTATTAATTGTTTTAAGTAATTCTTTGTTCTTAAAACACTGAGGCTCATGAATTATAATCTTTTTTGGAGCAATTGTAATAAGTGTGCTTATCAGCAAATCATCATAATTTATATTGCTATCCGCAATTTCTGATTTTAGTTCTTCAAAGCATTCACAATTTATTGGTTTTTTCATGCTATCTATTAAAAAATAATTTCCTTCCTCAGAAGGTATTATATTTATGGTATCAAGCTTTGATTCTTGAATCTCAACAAAATATCTAAGGAGTCTTATAAACTCATTATATTCCTTTTCGGCGATATACTCTTCTACTACCTTATCTACTATATCTCCGAGTTCTTTTATATAATCTGTCAATCTAAAGTTCACAAATCCATCAATTATTATAAAGTTTTCTGACTTCAAATAATTAAGTATTTTCCTAATGATTTTTGTACGCCTGGTCTGTCCATAAAACCCATCTTTGCTTTCGTCTTCTTGTCTTATAAGTTTTAATGAATTTTCATATATCAATTCTTTCTCCGAATCTGTCAAATATAAGTAATAATCTTTGATTATCTTCTTTAAAATTTTTGATTCATAGTTATTTATTATAACATCACACAATATTTGAGCTAATGAATATCTAAATTCATCGCTGTTCTTGCTTTCCACCAGTTTTGACATGAATCCTTCCTTTAATCCACACTTTATGAAAACCGTATCCCCGGCTGTATACTCTTCATGTGTGATGTTGATATCTGACTTTTTTATTTCTTCTAATCCGGAAAATATGTGAGCTTTAACTTTCTCATCATTATTTCTAACAGCAATTGTTGTTAAGTACATCTGCTCAACTCCTTCCTGTTAAGTATTATTTGTGTTACTGTAACAATTATTCAGCACCAATTTTTCCTCAAATGCTTTGAAATTCAATAGCTTATAGGTATTATTGACCCAATGTCCATGATTTTCTTTTTACTAAGTATTTTTATATTAACGCCTTTTGAATCCAAAAATTCCAGTATTTTTTCGTAATCTTTCATTTGGTATATTTCCCCGGAAAAGGCCATTGTGTCTTTTGAAAGCAAACCGGTAGATCCACCTATAAACCCATAATTTAACTGTTCTAATACTATATCTCCAGGTTCTATGATCAGTACTTCTATCCCATTGTTTTCTAAAACTTTTGCAACGCCCCTATCGTGAGTAATAGCTGAATTTTCACTAACAACACATACCGAACACTTTGCATAACCCTGATTCATATGTATTAGTTTTATATTATATTTTTCGTACAGCTTAAGAATTTCAGAATCTGTGTATTTCGTATTGTGAAAGGCCAAATTACCGATTCTCAATACATTATATGCTATATTGAAGGGATAGTTTCTATGTAGCCATGTAGCACCTTTTGTCAGTGCAAATCCTTTTTTTATAAATCTTGGTGCTAGTTTTTCATATACATTGGGTGCTATGACTATATTTTCTCCTATTACATGATGAATGAGTATATCAGGATGTCCTTTTATTGCATCATATAATTCATTACAGCAAACAGTTTTTATTGTATCTATCCCCATTTCTTCTAATGATGATAATATGTCACTATCAACCCTATAATCTATTAAAACGGTTTTTACTTTTTTGATTGGAAGATTAGGTTTTTCAATGAAAATACTCATATTATTCACCTTACGTTTTATTACGTTTTATATTTGAGATATTTAGTTTTATATATCAATGTTATATTAGACTTATAGTTTATGAAAAGGTTTCTTTTTTATCATATAATTTCATTTTTACTACATGTTATAAACTAGAACTTTTCGTTAACATTTGTTTCTTGCATAAAAAATATTAGTATATTCAGATACTTTTTTAAAGTGCTAACAAAAACAAAAAAGGTTCTATAATAAATGTTGGGGTGTGTTTAAGCTTCAACATTTATTTTTATCAAAAAAATAATGCACTTATCTGCACTTCCCTTTAAAATGTTAGTTAACCACCACCAAACATAACATAAAAGGAG
>DUSG01000305.1 GCA_012842725.1 Clostridiales bacterium | reverse complement strand
ATTATATTTGTTTTACTCATTTTTTTGTCTCCATATTTTTTGCTTAACTTCAATATCTTCATTTTACTTGATTTTAAAACATTTGTGCAGACCAAAAAATTTATACTTTCCTTAGCAATAAAAAAACACCCAAAATGTCATAAGCATTTTGGGTGTTCCAATCACAGTTTTTACTTTATCTCTCCAATAAAGCATCAATCTTTTCTTTATCAAAACCTACTACTATATTTCCGTCAATGTCCAAAACAGGTACTCCGGTTTGTCCTGACTTTCTAATCATCTCCATGGCAGCTTCCCTGTCATCTGCAACATTAACTTCCGTGAACCTTACCTCTTTATATTCCAGATATTCTTTTACTTTATGACACCACGGACATGTGGGAGTAGTATATACCGTTACGTTCATTTTGATACCTCCTTTTTTCAGCTTACATATTTTTATCTATTCCACTTTTATGATAACTCCTATAGCATTTAAAACTTACTCATCTTACAATATCAACACGTTTCTTTAATTAATCTCTTGATACCTAAAATCATTGTTATCTATTCAGCTCTACTTATACCCCGTATAGGTATATTATAATACATATTTCAAATAAATTCAATAGTTTATGTTAACACATAGGTTTTAAATTTATGTTATAAAAAATCTCCTCAACAACAATCCTGATTGGTTGAGGAGATTAATAATTTATTTTGCCCTTTCATATTGCTTAGGCCAAGCAACATCATCCCTTACTTCCTTTGCAGCATGGAGAGGGAAGTAAGGATTCCTAAGCAGTTCTCTTCCCATATATACCATATCCGCTCTTTCATTCTGCAATATTTCTTCCGCCATTACCGCTTCAGTGATCAATCCACCTGCTATAACCGGTAGCCCCGTCATTTTCTTTATGGTCTCTGCAAATTTTATCTGATATCCTGGATAGACTTTCATGTTAACCGGCACTACAGCCCCCGAACTTACATTCACCAAATCAATACCCTCGGATTTAACCATGTTGATGATTTCCGCCAAATCCGTATCGTGATTTCCTTCTTCGACATAATCTTCTGCAGAAACCCTTACTCCGAGAGGCTTTTCAGCTGGCCATACTTCTCTTACTGCATGTATGACTTCTTTTAGAAATCTTGCTCTGTTTTCTATGGAACCTCCGTATTCATCGGTTCTCCTATTTGTTAATGGTGACAAGAACTGATTTATCAAGTATCCATGGGCACCGTGAATCTCAATCATGTCAAATCCTGCTTTATAAGCTCTTAAAGCCGCATTTCTAAATAAATTCACCGTATTTTTTATGTCGTCCTTGGTCATCTCAACAGGTGTTTTATAGGTTTCATCAAAGGCTATGGCACTGGGGGCTATTATCACTTCTTCATTGGCGGCACATTTTCTGCCCGCATGGTTAATCTGTATTCCGATTTTGGCACCATATTTTTTCACTTCTTTAACGATATTGGCCAACCCTTCAATGTGCGAATCATCCCATAAACCCAAGTCATTGTCTGAAAGTCTCCCTCTGGGTTCCACGGCAGTGGCTTCAACTATTATCAACCCGACTCCGCCTATTGCTCTTGTTGTATAATGCACCAAATGCCACGAATTGGCTTTTCCTTCATTATCAGAGCTGTACATGCACATTGGAGGCATAACAATTCTGTTTCTAATTTCCATATCCTTTATCTTAAGGCTTGAAAACAGTTTGGACATAACATCACCCCTTTATCTCATCTATTTTTTATATATATCGTAAATATCAGTCCTTCTATGTTTTAATAAAGGCAATTCTCTTCTCACCTTCTTCACCATATCCAAATCTAATTCACCATATAAGATGCATTCCTTTTCGTCTGCTTCGTTCATAATGGCTCCCCATGGATTTACTATGCATGAGTGCCCGTAAGCATGATAAGTAAAATCCATATCCCTGGAAGGTGAAGCAGCAATTAAATATACCTGATTATCCAAAGCCCTTGCTCTAACTGTTATATGCCAATGAGCCGGGCCGGTAGTCATATTGAAAGCCGCCGGTATAACAATAATCTCTGCTCCGGCCAATGCCATAAGTCTCATGAGTTCAGGAAAACGCATATCATAACATATGGCAACTCCTACTTTGCAAAATTCCGTATCAAACACCGTGACACAGTCGCCGTATGCCAATGTATCGGATTCTTTAAACCTGACTCCACCCTCTACATCTATATCAAACAAATGCATCTTTCTGTGTTTCCCTATGAGCTTGCCGTTTCTGTCAAAAGAATATGAAGTGTTATATATCAGACCTCCGTCTTCTTCGGGGATGGAGCCTCCTATTATATATATCCCCAGTTCCTTTGCCAAATTTGACAACATATCGGTGGTTTCTCCCGAATAAGTTTCTGCAAATATAGGAAAATATTTGTTATCATAGGGGCAATTGAACATTTCGGGCAGTATTACAAAGTCACATCCGTTTGACGCAGCCTCTCTGATCATTGAATCAGCTTTTTTAAGATTACTGCCCTTATCCAGATCAACATTCATTTGACATATACCCACTTTTATCTTCCCCATAATACCACTCCCTCAAATCCATTATTTAGGTATTATTATACCAAAAATTCACATCAACAAGACACATATTATTCAATATACTCAGTACTTTTGAATCTCCAGTAAATCTTCTATCTTTTCTGAGAAATATTTGTATGAATCATAAACACCCTGATTATAGATTTCAGGAGCCAACTTTTCCATGAAAAAATCCAAAATCAACATGGCAGCCAAATCTCCCAGCTCTTCATCTCTTTCTTTCCTGAAATAATCCTTTATCATTGATATCATATGCTCTTGTTTTTCCTTGCTTAATTCTATCTTTTTATTCATAAATTTTCTCCTCCCTCAAATTATCGTTTTGTAAAGTTAAATGAAAATTGAGGACCTGCCACACTTTCTGGTACAATGTTTCTGCAACAAAACAAATTATCTCCCAGAAAGGAGCAAGTCCTCATGCAGAAAATTGTATCATTAAAGT
>DUSG01000304.1 GCA_012842725.1 Clostridiales bacterium | reverse complement strand
CAGTTACATTCTTTTTAGCTTCTGTAATAGCTATTATTGAACTCATAATATTGAATACTATTGTAGTAACATAGTAAGCAAACATATGAATAGGATAACCATGAAAAAGTTTAAACAATAGTAATATGTAATTTACAATAAACACTATCGTAGCCAAGGAATTGCTCAATAGTGCATCGACTATCATAAAAAAGCAAACATGATTTTTTAGTAAATTTTTTATTAGAAAGCTGCTGTTATTCAAAATGGCATCCATAAACCCTTTTTGCCACCTTACTCTTTGTCTTATAAGTCCTATTAAAGTTTCGGGGCATTCAGTATAACAAATGGAATTTGTGTTATATATAACCTTTTTATTGTTTTTCTGGGCATATTCCTGGAGACGAATAGTTATATCAATATCTTCTCCCAAGCCTTTTTTAAAACCGCCTATTTCATCTATTACACTTTTTCTAAAGGCGCCAAAGGCTCCTGATATAATATTCAATGCTTTATTATAGGCAAGAGAAGCTTTGTATATATAAAACCCCTTTATATAATCTAATGCTTGCATAACTACTATCCTAGAAGGCCTTCTATTGAGCTTAAACATTTGCATAATATGGACTACACCGCCTGCTGCTATTACATCCTCATCATCAAATATCACATTCATATTTGCTAAAGCACTTTTTTCTAATACACAATCCCCATCCATAGTAACAATAATTTCTTTTCTGGCAAAAGCTACACCAATATTTAAACTATCTGCTTTTCCGCTGTTATATTTATCAATAACATATATAAAAGGGTGTTTACTAGATTTATAAATTTCTCTTACCTTAGTTGATAAAGAAATATCCGCTTTTTCATTCCATATATGTAAATCCAGCAAATTATCTAATACTTCAAATGTATCATCTGTTGAACCATCATTTATAAAAATAACCTCCATATTGCTATATTCAATATTCAGCACTCCTTCAATCGTATATTTGAGAATCGGAGCTTCATTATAACATGGGATTATAACTGATATCCCCCTTTGTGGTACATTGTACAAAATTTTCTCATTTTTAAATCTATGAGCACTCAATAGATGCAATACTGAAAAAAAAGTACTTAAGAAAAGAATCAGGTGAAGTAACACTCTAACCCCTTCCTTTCATAAACATAGGCTTTATGGTTATAGATTGAACTTTAAATCTGCTAGGAAAAACTTTATCATCTGGATTTCCAGGCCAATCTTCGCCAACAGCTTGATTTATTATTAAATACATATACTCCTGGGGAACTCCTGATTCCGTTTCATAAATTTTGTTGCCATCTATATACCATATGAGCCTATCTTTTCCCCATTCCAGGGCTACAACATACTTCTCCTGAACAGGTACTTCATGTGCAAAATAATCAGACTTTTTGTCACCGTCCTGTTCATAATGTATTACTCCATAAAATGTATATGGCTGACTACCAATCATCTCGAATATATCTATTTCAGGCAAACCTTTGTCTTCCTCCGGCAGAAGCCAAATAGCAGGAAAGATGCCTTTGCCTTGGGAAATCTCAATGGTAAATTCAAAATAGCCATATTTATATGCACATGAGCTTTCAACAAGACCCGATGTATACTCCTTGTCTTCTTTTATTTCCTTTTTGGATATGATCTCTATGGCATCACCATCAAAACATACATTGTCCCTGCTATAATACTGGAGTTCGTTGTTATAACTGTCTTTTCTCTCGATAGGTATCCAGTATTCCCTTATATCTCTGTGCAATCTCCAATTTGATGCAAATTCGTACTCATTTTTTACTTTTTTTATTTTAATATTTTCTGATTCCTGTTTTATCTTTGTTATGTTGTCCATTAATTGGGTAATAAATATTAATAACAACATAATCATAAATACCGATATGAATATTTTTTT
>DUSG01000058.1 GCA_012842725.1 Clostridiales bacterium | reverse complement strand
TTGTTAAGAATTAGTCATGAATATCGTTAAAAAAGTTGTAAATAAGCATGATCAATTATGTTATAATTGGATAGTATAAAATAGAGAATCAACAATATAAAAACGGAGGATGACCATGGATCCAATAACCCACGGTGTTGTGGGGCTGGCAATGGCAGCTTTTAATGGAGAAGCCATATCAATAGCCAGTCCCTATGCGATGAGTAGTTTACTAGGTGCTGTAATTCCTGATGCAGATATTGTGATGCAGATTAAAGGAGATTATAGTTACTTAAAGAATCATAGGGGAATGTCACATTCTTTTCCTTTTATTTTTCTGTATGGAGGAGCTATTGCTTTAGTATTATCATTTTTATATCCTGAAGCATCATTTTTAAAAATGTTTTTATATGCGATTGCGGGATGCGTATCTCATTTGCTTTTGGATATAACAAATTCATATGGAGCCCAGATATTGTGGCCGTTTTATAATAAAAAAATTACACTGGATTTGCTTTTGGTATATGATCCTTTATTGTTTATTGTTTCTCTAGCGATTATTATACCAAGTATCAAAAATAGAATTCATCCTATTATAACACTTTCCATGTTGATAGTATACTTATTTATTCGATATTGGATGAAATTACATGTCAAAAATAAAGTTGTAAGTTATTTCAAAGATGGGGGAGAAATAATTTTTGTCAGAGTTTTGCCCTCAATGGTTGGATTTGTTAAATGGCATTTTGTAGTAAGAGTCAAAGGAAAAAGAATAATAGGGGAATGGAATTTGCTGTCAGCAAAGATAAGAGTTATTGAGGTTATGAATGATTTGGACAAGGAATTGTTCAAAGCAGTTAAAAATACAAAAATTGCAAAGTTCTTTGCAGAGTTTACGCCTCTATTCCATATAAGATGTCATAAAACAGACAAAGGTTATGTTTATAGTTTTATAGATCTCAGGTACTATGTTGCCAAGGATTTTTTACATCATGCTACAGCTGTGATGGATGAAAACTTTAAGTTGATAGCATCTGTATTTCATCCTTATAGAAAAACCAGAAATATAGAAATATGATTATTTTTAAGGGCTAACAACAAAAATTTTTTGCAATATAACAAAAATATATCCATAAGTAAGCTTTTCTTCTAGTTTTTCCAAGCACTTCCCAGTTATTTTTGGTATTTTATTGATGAAACTTTTAAATGACAAGTGTATAATGAAACATATATACAATATGAAACTTTGTTATTTTGTTTTCGTCTAATAAAAGGGGTTATTGAGTAATTGGGGAGGGATAAATATGGAAGAACAGGAAAAGCTTCTTGTTTCTAGAAGCCAAAAAGGCGATATAAGCGCTTTTGAAGAGTTGATATACAATTACGAGAAAAAAGCCTATAATATTGCCTTTAGAATTATGGGAAACGAAGAAGATGCCAAAGATATGGCCCAAGAGGCGTTTATTAAGATATATAAATCTATCGGTAACTTCAGAGGTGAATCCACATTTTCTACGTGGCTTTATAGAATTGTAACCAATGTTTGTCTCGATGAGCTGAGAAAAAGAAAGAAAAATAGTACTATACCATTGGAAATGAATATCGAAACTGAAAAAGGCAATGCTGTATTGGAACTAAGTGCGGAGAAGGAAACACCGGAGGATATATATGAACAGGTAGAGAAAAAGCATATGATACAGAGTGCAATATCATCACTGACAGAGGATTATAAAACCGTAATAATACTGAGAGATGTTCAAGGATTTAGTTATGAAGAGATAGCAACCATGCTCAATTGTTCCCTGGGTACTATAAAATCGAGAATAAACAGAGCTAGAAACCTACTAAAGGACAAGCTCCGACATCAATTGGAACTTTACGAAAAAAAGAGCGTCTAATTTTTCAAAGGGGAGGGAAAGAGAATGGATTGCGAAGTTGTAAGAAATCTAATGTCTTCATATATAGATAAAGACATTAATGAGATAGATAGAATAGAATTTGAAGAGCATTTGAAAAATTGTACAGTCTGCATGGAAGAATATAATTTGCTTTTGTCTACAGTAACATATTGCAATCAACTGGAAGAAATAGAATTACCCGAAACCTTTCATCAGGAACTTATGGGAAAGATAAAGGAATTGGGTAATGATAAATATAAATATAATAAGAATTTCTTTAGAAGAAACTGGAGTTGGATGGCAGGAGTAGCTGCAGTATTTGTAGTAGCAGTTATTGGACTCTCCTCTTTGAAAGATTTGCCGGGTTTTGGTACTAAAGATAGAATTGCTGAAGAAAGAGCCGGAAGTGAATTTAGAGGAGCTGTTACTCACTCAGCATCCCCTGCTGAAGCACCTGCTTCTGGTAGCGGTACAGAGTTTATGTTTGGAGAGTCGGTAAATTTAGGTTCTATTACGGATAGTGCCGCTGATTATTCTTTAACCTTGAAAGCTCAGGATGAGCCTGAAGTTACGAAAAGCCAAGTAACATTACAAGCCGCAGAAGAAACTTATGAAAGAAAAATTATTACTACCGGAAGCATATCTTTGGAAGTTACAGATTTTGATGATAAAATGAATGCTATAACAGATTTAGCTGAAAAAAATGGTGGATATGTTGAAAGTTCCTATGTAGATAACGTAGTAAATTACGGTAGAGATAATAAGGAAGAAAAACTGAAAACAGGTAATATGACTTTAAGACTTCCCGCTGCAAAATTTAAAGCAACTGTTGAAGAAATAAAAAGTATGGGTGAAGTTGTAAGCTATAACACGAATTCTATGGATATTTCAGAACAGTATTACGACACAGAAACAAGGATAAATAACCTGAAGGTTCAGGAAAACAGGTTGAGGGAACTTTTATCCAAAGCACAAAATGTAGATGAAATATTAAAAATAGAGAATGAGTTAAACAGAGTAATAAATGATATAGAGTTGATGACTACGGATATAAGAAGATGGGATAAACAAGTAAGCTTGTCTACTCTTTACGTTTATCTCAAGGAAGTAAAAGCCGGTAAGGTGGAAGTTTTAGATGTACCGTCTATCTGGACGAAAGCTTATAATGGCTTTATAGGAGCAATTAATAGTATTTTAAAAGGCATGGAAAAACTGTTTATATTTGTTGTCTCGTCTATACCCTATATAATAATCTTGGCTGTAATCTCAGGTATATTATATGCGATTATAAAAAAATGCAGGAAAAAGAAAAATGCAT
>DUSG01000303.1 GCA_012842725.1 Clostridiales bacterium | reverse complement strand
CCTGTTTCCTTACCGTCTTTTATAACTGTAACTATCATCTCTTCACCAGGTAAAACGATAGGTTTTACAGCATTGGCCAACTCATTTATATTCAACACGGGTACTCTTTGAAACTCTGCAACTTTGTTCAGATTATAGTCATTGGTAACAACCTTGCCGCCAAGTAATTGGGCGATCTTTAAAAGCTTAGTGTCTACCTCGCTTACATCGTCAAAATCCTTTTCAATTATTTCAACAGGTATATTTGTATCATTCTGAATTTTGTTCAGAATATCTAAACCTCTTCTTCCTCTGTTTCTTTTCAACCCATCGGAAGAATCGGCAATATGCCTTAGTTCTTCTAAAACAAAATTGGGGATAATCAATGGTCCCTCAACAAAACCTGTCTTTACAATGTCTGCTATTCTGCCATCTATTATTACACTTGTATCAAGTATTTTAGGTTGTACTTTATGCTCAATTTTACTAATTCTATCCTTGTCTTTATCTTTAATATTGATTTTCTTTAAGAAAGAAAATATGTTTGCAAGGTCATCTTTTTTCTTTGTAGCTATGCTTATTCCTAAATAACCCAGTACAACATATAATAATGCAGAAATTATGCTTGTAAGCCAAGATATCTGTAACAGTCGTAAAGGACCGCTTATTAAATTTGCAATTATAAGTCCGATTATTAAACCCAGAGAACCTATTATTATTTCACTGGTAGGTATTTTTTGAAGCATATTCTCAACCTTACGGGTTGATTGTTTGCCTCTGTTAATAATCCATGGTGATATTAAATAAAATATGATTCCTCCAATAATTCCAGATAATCCAATTAAAAGTATTCTCTTCAATTCTGTAATCTCATATCCAAACATATGAGTTACATCAAAGAATTTCAGTAATAGATAGGTTACCTCAGAACCTAATACAATTCCCAGTATTGTCAAAATCCATACCAATATCTTTCTTATCAATTTTTCTCACCTCCTTTTAAGTATATCCAAACCAGGAATTTTTAAACCAAAAGAAATTCATGTTAATTATAACAAACTTCGTGGCTTTAAAAAACTTAAGTTGTTAAAATTCACAAATATTTAATATTTTATTTACTTCCTGTTCCATTTCCTCATACTCTTTGTCTTGTATAAGAGCCATCTCACTGATTAACATCTCTTTAGACAATTCAAGCATCTTTTTTTCTCCCGTAGATAACTTCCCCTTTGAATTCATATGATGTAAATAATTTACTATTTCTGCTATTTCACTGAGGTCTCCCTTCCTTAACTTTGCTTCATTTTCCCTGAACCTAACATTCCATTTCTTATCCATGACTTTAGAAGCACCCGACAGTATCTTCACCACTTTATCATATGTATCTTTGCTTTCTATTTTCCTAATCCCTATCGATTCAGCCTTATCTATCGGAACCATAAGCTTTATTTCCCCAAGAATCATCTTGATTATATAATATTTTGATACATCACCAAAAACCTCTTTATCTTCAATAGATTCGATAGTTCCAGCACCATGCATCGGATACACAACTTTATCTCCTACATGAAACATAAAATCCCCCCAATTAACATATACGCTACTATTATGTAATTTTTCGTCGATATATGTTGAAGCTTATTGCATATATTAAGGCTTGTCAATGCTTTTTTTACGTTGACAACTAAATTCTATAAATCTATAATTATCTTATAGTACAGTTTATGTATACATGAGCTTAGGAGTGATATGCAGTGAAGGATTCTATATGCAAAGACTTTCAGCAGAGCGTATCCGAGCTTTTGATAAGGCACAAAAGCATTTTGGATATAATGACAAAACTTGAAGAAGCTCAAGCCAGAGTCAACAGAGCAATTGCAAAAGCGGTTACAAACTGTGGTTGTATTAAAGTTAACGCCAGAAAACAGATTGTTCCACTGGATATAAATATTGAAGATTTAAAGAATCACATGAGTGCACATATCGAAGGCGAATTATGTGAAAATTGCAGAGATATTATAGAAAAGGAGATAGGAAATCACCTGTTCTATATCGCATCTCTTTGTAATACTTTAGATATCAGCCTTGATAATGTTTTGGAAAAAGAATATGAAAATATAAACACATTGGGAATATATAATATGTTTTAATATAAACCCTGCTTGGTAGCAGGGTTTATATTATTATATCCAACGCCTCTTCTACGTTTTTTACACCGTAAAGTTTTATTTTAAAATCATCTTTAAGGTTTTTGTAATTATTGTAAGGTATTATACATTTATTAAATCCCAGTTTATAAGCCTCGCTTATTCTTTTTTCAATATGGCTGACTGCTCTTACTTCTCCGGCTAAACCTACCTCTCCGATAATAACGGTACCATCATCTATTTCCTTATCTCTATAGCTTGAAGCTATAGCAGCAATGATTCCCAAGTCTGAAGACGGTTCATTAAGTTTTATACCTCCGACAACATTCACATAAGCATCATAATTTTGAAGCTGAAGTCCCAGTCTTTTTTCCAGCACAGCCATCAACATTACCACTCTGTTGTAATCTGCACCTGTTGCTGCTCTTCTGGGTACTCCAAAACTTGTATAACTCAATAGAGCTTGTACCTCAACAAGCATGGGTCTTGTGCCTTCCATGGATGCAATTACAGCAGAACCTGATACTCCTTTCATCCTTCCGGACAACAACATTTGAGAAGGATTGATGACTTCTTTAAGCCCCTGATCAGTCATTTCAAATATACCTAATTCATTAGTAGAACCAAATCTGTTTTTAACTGCCCTCAAAATTCTGTAGGACATATGGGAATCTCCCTCAAAATATAAAACCGTATCTACCATGTGCTCCAAAACTCTTGGACCTGCAATAGCTCCAGCCTTTGTAACATGTCCTACAATAAATACTGTAATACCATCACCTTTTGCAATCCTCAGCAAGTTTCCCGTGGCATCCCTTACTTGACTGACACTTCCTGGGGCAGACATTATGTTTGGATTATAAACGGTTTGTATTGAATCAATTACAAGCAGGTCAGGGTTTATATTCTGTATATTCGTTAAAATATGTTCCATATTGTTTTCTGACAATAAATATATATTTTCTGATTCAGCACCCATTCTCTGTGCTCTTAGTTTTATTTGCTTTATGGATTCCTCTCCGGAAACATACAATATCTTTTGGTCCTTGCCTGCGACATTATATGACAACTGTAGCAACAGAGTAGATTTCCCTATCCCTGGATCTCCTCCCACCAATACAAGGGAACCCTTCACAATACCTCCGCCTAAAACTCTGTCCAATTCGTTCAATCCTGTGCTTAGTCTTATCTCATCTTCCATCGATATATCATTCATTTTCTGAGGTGTCAGGATACTCAATGATGAAGAGGAGGCCAAACCGGTCTCTTTGACATCAACTTCTTCAATAAAGGTATTCCACTGGTTACATTCAGGACACTTCCCCATCCATTTTGGAGATACACATCCACACTCACTACATACATATTTACTCTTCAACTTTGCCATCCATATTTCCTCCTCTCATCATTAGTACCCTTGTCTCAATTTTATATATATTTCGTCATATTTTGCATGCCGTTTAACTAGATGCTTCCTGCTTGAATACCAGCTGCTCTCCGTCTGAATCCAACAATACTTTGCTTCCTGCCTTTATATTTCCTGCCAGCATTTCTTCCGACAACTTATCCTCTACCATCTTCTGTATCGCACGTCTTAGAGGTCTTGCACCATAAACAGGATCATATCCCTTGCTTACCAATAGGGATCTTGCATTATCTGTTACTTCTATATCTATATTCATTTCCTTAATTCTGTTCTTAAGGGATTTCAACATTAAATCGACAATTTTCTTCAAGTGTTCTTCTTCTAATTGATGGAATACGATTACATCATCCACTCTGTTTAAAAACTCCGGTCTGAAGGTTCTTTTCAATTCTTCCATAACATTTTCTTTCATTCTTTCGTAAGCTTCTTCTTTTTCATTTGTGCTGGGTGTAAATCCCATAACCTTCTGTCTTTTTATTGTGCTTGCTCCGACGTTTGAGGTCATGATTATAACCGTATTCTTGAAGTCTACTGTTCTGCCCTTCCCATCAGTAAGTCTCCCATCTTCCAAAATTTGAAGAAGCACGTTAAAAACGTCTGGATGGGCTTTTTCTATTTCATCTAACAAAACTACTGAATAGGGTTTCCTTCTTACTTTTTCTGTCAGTTGACCTCCTTCCTCATACCCCACATATCCCGGAGGTGAACCGATAAGCCTTGAAACAGTATGTTTTTCCATGTATTCAGACATATCAATCCTGATCATGGCATTTTCGTCACCAAAGAGTGCTTCCGCCAAAGCTCTCGACAATTCAGTTTTTCCAACTCCTGTCGGGCCCAAGAAAATAAATGAACCAACAGGCCTTTTAGGATCCTTCAAACCTACTCTTGCCCTTTTTATTGCTTTTGCTACAGCGGTTACGGCTTCATCCTGACCTATTACCCTTTCATGAAGTATCTTCTCTAAATTCAAGAGCCTCTGAGATTCTTCTTCCGCCAACTTGGTTACAGGTATACCAGTCCATGAAGATACGATATATGCTATATCCTCTTCTCTAACTACAAGCTCATTTTCATTAGTCTTTTCATTCCATTCTTTTATTACTTTATCAAGTTCTTTCCTTAATTCCTTTTCTTTATCTCTAATCTCTGCTGCCTTCTCAAAATTCTGCGTATTAACGGCCTCAGCTTTTTCTTTTTCCAACGAAGCAAGCTCTTCTTCCAGTTTCTTTACATCAGGAGGTGCCGTAAAAGTTTTTATTCTTATTCTGGAAGCTGCTTCATCTATAAGATCGATGGCTTTATCCGGCAAGAACCTGTCGGTTATATATCTGTCAGAAAGCTCAACGGCTGATTTTATGGCTTCATCAGTAATCTTAACCTTGTGATGAGCCTCATATTTATCTCTTAAACCTTCCAGTATTTTAATTGTTTCCTCTTTGCTGGGCTCTCCCACCATAACCGGCTGAAATCTTCTTTCGAGGGCTGCATCCTTCTCTACATGTTTTCTGTATTCGTCCAATGTTGTGGCGCCGATGGCTTGGATCTCACCTCTAGCCAATGCAGGTTTCAGTATATTGGATGCATCTATGGCCCCTTCTGCTCCCCCGGCTCCTATGATGGTGTGCATTTCGTCGATAAATAGTATCACATTTTTTGATTCTTTGATTTCATTCATCACATTTTTAAGTCTTTCTTCAAATTCTCCCCTGTATTTGGACCCTGCCACCATTGCTGACAAATCAAGAGCTATTACCCTTTTATCCTTCAAAATCTCCGGCACATTGCCTTCTGCAATTTTTTGTGCAAGCCCTTCTGCAATGGCAGTTTTACCTACTCCTGGATCACCTATAAGTACAGGATTATTTTTTGTTCTTCTGCTTAATATCTGTATAACTCTTTCAGTTTCCTGAACTCTGCCTATTATTGGGTCTAATTTACCTTCTCTGGCCATCTCGGTCAAATCTCTGCCATATTGATCTAAATTAGGTGTCTTATGGCGTTTTAATGATCTGCCGCCTTTTCCAGCAGGTCCCTTTTCATTGGCCAATTGATTTTTAAGTTCAGCCTCTATGTCCTGAATATCTAAACCTAAACTCTTAAGAATCTTGGCTGCAACACCTTCTCCCTCTCTCATCAGTGCAAGAAGAATATGTTCTGTTCCTACATAGTTATGACCATAATTTCTTGCTTCATTTAAACTGCTTTCTATTATATATTTAGTCCTTGGGGTATAGCCTAAAACTTGATTTACAGGCTCTTCACCTACACCAACGGCTGAAGCTACCATTTGCCTTACATTTTCTAAATCTACACCTTTGCTCTTTAATATGTGAGCAGCCATACCCTGACCTTCTCTTACAAGACCAAGTAACAAATGTTCTGTTCCTATATAATTATGATTCAGTCTCAATGCTTCCTCTTGGGCATATAACATGACTTTCTGTGCTCTTTCAGTAAATTTATCAAACATTCCCATGATATCCCTCCTTTTTTCAGAAATCCTACAGTTTTTTCCTTATTATCTCTGCTCTTATTATATCCCTGGCTTCCGGAGTCAATTCTTCTCCGGCATATTTTTGCACGTTTGCAGGTTGTGTTTCTATCATTATCTCATTAAGTTGTGTAACGGTTAGATTTTTTATTATGCCTAAATCCATGCCCAATCTGACATCCGACAATAGCTTCATAGCTTCTTGTGATGTAATAACCCGGGCATTTTTCAATATGCCCCAAGCTCTCCAGACTCTGTCTTCCAACTGTATTCTGTTATTATTCATCAGTATGTTCCTGGCTTCCCTTTCTTTTTCCACAATCTGAGTTGTAACAGCATTTATATTTTCAACTATTTCATCTTCAGACAGCCCTAAGGTTATTTGATTAGATATTTGAAATAGATTGCCCTGAAACTCAGTACCTTCACCGTACATACCTCTTATGGTCAAACCTATCTGCGTAACAGTTTGCAATATTTTGCTTATATTCCCTATCATATTCAACGCCGGAAGATGTACCATAGAAGAGGCTCTCATACCGGTACCTACATTTGTAGGGCAACAAGTGAGATATCCAAGTTTTTCATCATAAGAATAATCAAGAGTTTCTTCTAACAAATCATCAACTTTATCTCCAAGATCCCATGCGTTTTTCATCTGCAAACCTGGCAGAATTGACTGGATCCTTATATGATCTTCTTCATTAATCATAATGCTTATCAATCCATCCTCTGACACCAATGCCGCACCTTTTGTACTTTTAGCTAAATCAGGACTTATCAGGTGCTTTTCCAATAGCACTTGTTTATCCAAGGCAGACATACTATCCATGTTATAGAGCATATATGATTGTGTGCCGTCTCTATCGACTGCTTCTTTTACCTGGTTTATCAATTTATGAGCATCTTCTATGCTTAAATAGGAAGGGAACGGTGTATTGACAATATTCCTTGCCAATCTTACTCTGCTGCTTAATACAATCTCATTTTGCGGACCTTCTTGCGTAATCCATCCTGCCATCATTCACCCCTCCCGCCTTTCTCCAAAGCTCTTATCTTATCTCTCAACTCAGCGGCTTTTTCATATTCCTCATTGTTTATGGCATTAGCTAATTGAATCTTTAATGATTCAATTTCCCTGGCTATTTTCAGTTTTCCGCCTGTCCTTTTTGGTATTTTACCAGTATGATTTATATTGCCATGTATCCTTCTAAATAAAGGAATCAGTCTGTCTCCAAAGGTCTTATAGCAATTTCCGCAGCCAAATCTGCCGGTTTCTCTGAATTTGCTGTATTTCATACCACAAACAGGACATAAAGGATCCTCCATAAAATCTACCTTGATAGGCATAGGTGTTCCTGTATTAAGCATACCTGCCAACAGATCATTTATGGAGAATCCCATGTTAATATTCAGTACCCCTTTAGCTAAGGCACACTGTTCACAAAGATGCATATTTGTCTTTTTACCATTCTCTATTTTAGTAATATGGACAGTAGCAGGCTTTTTCCCGCATTCGTTGCATATCATTACAATCTCCTCCAATACAAGAATCAAACTAATGCTGAAACCAACATGGCTTTCAGCAATGATGCTCTTATTTCATCTCTTAAATCCTTTGGTACGGCTGCCAAATTGCTGTCATCCAATGCAGCCTTTATAATTTTGCCTTCTCTCTCTGTTATGAGTTTTTCCTTGCACATAAAATCTATAAAGCTGTATGCCTTTTCTTTATTCAGGCTGGAACCGATTTTTTGTGTAAAAATATCGTTTAAATACCGCTGCTTGTCTATATTTAATTTTGAAATCCTGATGCAGCCGCCGCCTCCCCTTCTGGATTCTATATAATAACCTCTCTCTGTAGTGAATCTGGTGGTCAATACATAGTTAATCTGGGAAGGAGCACAATTAAAATAATCAGCAAGCTCATTTCTCCCAATTTCAATAGTACCTTCTGCTTCTTCAATCAAATCATTTATAAACTTTTCAATTATATCACTAATCCTGGCCATAACATCACTCTCTCTGACTTTGACTTTCTTTGACTTTACTTTTATTATAGCTATTTATTTTCATGGTTGCAAGTATATTTTGCTTAAATTTTACCATTTGATACAGTTAATATTATTTGAATCAATAATAAAGGCTCCCTATATTGAGATTCATTAAGGAGGATTAGTAAAAAAACCCAAGAATTCACATTCTGCTAATGTGAATTCTTGGGTCATTTGTCATAATCAATACTCTTTATGTTTTTATTGAATTATCTCCTCCTCGCCACGATATAATAATCAATTCCATCATGCCCTCCTTTGGTCGTCCATTGATAGTTTTCCTTATCCAATATGCTAAATATTCCTTCAGCTCTGAAAGAATCCAGGTTGCTCATCTGTATTACCAGTTCTTCTCCCTCACCAATGTTCTTGATGTTTTCTATCACCCTTCTCACATCGTGCAGCCCTATTGGGTGTTCCAGAGTCATTCTTCTCTGTATCATTTAACGACCTCCTATGACATGATGGTTTTGTTATTAGTTTATGAGGAAAAATTTTATTTATGCCTACAAAAAAATACGGTAAATCCATGATTTACCGT
>DUSG01000302.1 GCA_012842725.1 Clostridiales bacterium | reverse complement strand
TACAGTATCAGCAAATTCGATAATATCTTTTATGTTTAAAAGAGATGTATCACCTTTAGGTCCTTTTTCCATGTTATCGGTATTTTGTTTCTCGAAAATTATTTGCCTATTTTTTGCTATTTTTATTATATTTGTATGAGATCCAGAAATATAAACCTCTGCAGATACGTTGCCTGAATAAACCTTGGCTTCGATATAAAGGTTTTCTACACCTTTGAGATGGTAAACTTTGCAATAATCTTCTTTTATAAGCTTTTCAATTTCTTTATATTGATCTTTCCTTACGCTTTCCAATACCTGAAGCTCTCTATCTGCATCTCCGCCAATTACCCCTGCAATAGCTGCTGCTTCGATGCCTATAAGGCCACCTGTATTTGGGACAATTACACCTTTTACATTTTTTACTATATTTCCACTGCAACCGATTTCTATTCTCTCTGGTTGCCTGCCCAACACAGCTTTTGCTTTAGCTGCAGCGTAAGCAATAGCTATTGGTTCAGTACAACCAAGGGCTTCTATAAGTTCATCTTTTAAAATTGCTGTATAATTATCGTATATTTCTTTTGTCAACATCAGATTTCCCCCAGTTAAATATTTTTTCATTTTTAAGATTAATATTAAGTCAGAATAAAGTTCTTTTTATGATTTTTCTAATAATTAAATTAACAAGTTTTTTTTGTCATAATTTTAAGGATGGTTTCATCCATATCTTTCATACCTTCGCTAGATAGCACTCCTAGGTTTCTTATGGTAACTTCTACATCATCCCCTACAATACCATCATAATTTGATATAACAAATCCGTTTATAGCAAGGTATGCTTGTATAACGGCTTCGCTTGCAGCTGTTGATAATTTATAAGCACATCCGCCCTTTGCTCCATCACATACCATTCCTGATAGGGCACCTACCATGTTATTTATGCTTCCTACAATTTCTTTATAACCACCACCAAGAAGCCATGCAATAGAGGCGGAAGCGCCAATGCCTGCTGCTACACTACAGCCGCATACAGGAGATAGTCTTCCGGTATATTCCTTTATATATGCAGTTATAAGATGACTCAATGCTAATGCTCTTGCCAATTTTTCATTATCGTAGCCTAAATATCTGCATACAATAGTAGGTGGAATGATAGCTGTTATTCCATGATTACCACTTCCTGCACTGCTCATCACAGGTAAGTTAATACCTGCCATCCTTGCATCACAGGCTGCAGATGTAAGGATTCTCACTTGATTCACAATATCATCTCTCATAATTCCCTTTTGAAGTAGTTGACTCATTCCGGCACCTATACCAATTTTGCCCTCCAGTCCTTTTTTAGCCATGCTTATATTGAGTTCAACACCTTCCAATAAAAAACTGATATCCTCAAAAGGAACATCCTCTATAAAATTAATAATTTCTCTTATGCTCAAGTTTTTTAATGAAAGTTTATTGCTGTTAAAACCTTCTTTAAAAATACAATTATTGTCCTCATCGGAATAAATTACATTGCCATTTACTTCTAAATATACGATATTTGTATGATTATCTTTCACTCTACAACAGGCGCTTCCATTATCTGTTAGAACATTAGCTTCAATAAAAAAGTTTTTTTGTCTATTCATAACTTCGATAGATATTTTATTTTCCGCAACTAAATCCTTTGCTTTATTTATGAAGGAATCGTTGACATTTTTAAATAGCTCTAATCCTAGTTCGGGCGCTCCGCATAATACAGCTAAAGCTACTGCAAATACTATGCCTTTTTCCTTAGTGCCGGGTATTCCTACTCTCATACCATTTTTATAGATATTGGGACTGAGCTTAACATTTATCTTACCAACATTACCTTTAATTTCCTTATAGGCAGTTGATACAGCCAGAGCAACGGCAACAGGTTCAGTGCATCCACGGGCTGGTTTTACCTGTTGCTTAAGAATGGTTAAGACATCATTTTTGCTCAAAACAAAAACTCCTTTCCATAAATTAATGGCACAATCACCTTTCTTTTAAATAGAATAATTACCTTTCTTTTGATAGATACGCAATTATTGTGCCAATCATAAAACATAAATAATGATTATGCCAATTAAGTAATCAGCAAATCTAAAATTACTTAAAATCAAAATACAAGTAAGGATGAAAATAGAGATGATTTATTCCTATTTAAATACAAGAGAAAATATTAAGCATTTGTGTAGTAAATATTCAAGTATACATAAACAAATGAATATTTATATTGTTTAATGAATAGAGTATAACAATCAGCCATATTTTTCATATTTGGAAAATATTTTTCAAATATGAAAATTTAATAATAATAAAAGTTTTTTAATTAAAGTATAAAAGTTAGTTTGCAACAATAATTATGAAGTTATTGAAATAGTTAAAGTAACAGAAATTACATTAAATATTTTTCAGTTTTGAAATTATATTCTCTTTATATTTAAGTTTAATAAAAAATAATTTATATACAACTGCTAATTTTGGGATAGTCATCCAATTTGAAAGTGTCAAATTTAATACTTTGCAGAATAATTTAATGTTTTTTGTTTTTTTATTGTGGCATGAATATTGCATTAAATATAATTAGACCTAATTTCAATAACGTCGGATAATAATGAGGAGGGAAAAGAATGATAAACAAAAAAACAAAAACTATTATTGCATTGCTGCTAGCTGTTGTAATGTGTTTTGCACTTGTTGGTTGTGGTTCATCAAGCAAGGTGCCGGCTCAACCAGCGGCACAAACAAATGAAGAAAAGCCAAAATCAAGCTTAAGACCTGAGGGTGTACCTGATGATTTTCCAAATAAAGAGATTGAATGGATTTATGCTTTTGGTCCTGGATCTCCAATGGATGCTTATTTCAGAATCCTAGCAGATAAGATACAGAAAATGGAAGGCTGGAAACATGGCTTTATAGTTACCTATAAAGAGGGAGCCAGCGGAAGAATCGGTTGGAATGCATTTGCAGAAGCAAAACCAGATGGCTATACTCTTGGATTTGCTCCAAGTGCTATGTTGATCTCTGCTGTTTCAGAAGATGTATCCTACGGTGCTGACAAAATGAGCTATATAATTAACACTATGTCTGATCCAGGGGCTATAGGAGTTAAAGCTGATTCACCTTACAATACATTGCAGGATTTGGTAGATGCAGCTAAAGCAAATCCTGGCAAGATAACTGTTGGTGTTACTTCAACAATAGGTCAGGAAGGTTTAACTATAAAGCTTATCGAAAAAGCTTCCGGTGCAAAATTCAATGTTGTTGCTTTTGATGGTGAGGGTCCAATATTTGCTGCTATTTTAGGCGGTCACCTTGATGCTTTCTGCCTGAACATATCAGATGCAACTACCTATATTGAAGATGGATCAATAAGGATTATCGCAACAGGCGATGAAAAACGTTCACCCTTCTTACCTGATGTTCCTACTTATAAAGAATCTGGATATGATGTTATTCAGCTTAATATGAGAGGTATCGGCGGTCCTAAAGGTATACCTGAACCTATTAGACAATATCTTGAAAACTGCTTCATAGCTGCTGCAAATGATCCGGAAGTTCAAGCCAAAGCAGCAGAAATGAAGATTCCTGTTGATACATTAACAGGTGCTGAATTAGAGGCTAAATTTAAGGCTATTGCTGAAACATACAGAAAGCTCTATGAAGAGGATCCTTGGAATTAATAATAAGGATATGAACATGATTTTAGGGGTGTTTCGCACCCCTAAAATAATAAATATATTATACAGGTGGTGTGCTAATGGAGAATAAAACTACAAAAAAATCATTTAATTTCAATTATTTATCCGTAATTGTAATCTATGGTTGGGCTTTGGCATTCTTGCTTTGGACTCCTAAGATAAAGGATCCTGGATCAAGAATGTTTCCTGTGGCAATAAGTATTTTTGCAATAGTGTTGGCAACCATTCTATTATTAAAGACTTATTTCAAGTGGGGAAAGCAGGAAGAACTTGATTTTACAGG
>DUSG01000301.1 GCA_012842725.1 Clostridiales bacterium | reverse complement strand
ACATATAGGTTTTGGAAATTCCACCAACAAATAAAAGCCACAGGGTTTTGCACGAACCTATGGCCTTTTATCATAAACATAAAGTTAGATACCTATGGAATTATCAGCTGAAGGCATAAGGTCGTGCGAAAATTAATCCACTATTCACAACTATTCCACCAAACACAACTGATACTATTCTCATTTTCACGACCTCCCTCCATAATAATGTAAGAAATTGCTGTTGCAATTTCCATATTCAATTATATTCCTATAATCTCATTAAAGCAATAGCAAGAAATAATTTTGTAACGAAATTGTTAAGTTTTAAACAGCTAGTTGTTCATTTTCACTGGATGGTACTTTAGCCACTGATTTAGCTAAAAATAAGCTGCTTATGACTGTTACCAAAGGACAGATGTAGCATAAAACCCCATAAGGAGCGTAACTGATGGCCGATATTCCCGTAATGCCATAGATTATTATGGCATTTACATTCCAGAACATAAGGGGTGCGATTATGGTCCCTGTATCTGATATGGTCCTAGCTAGTATGCTCCTGTCTAATCCCATATCATCATATTTTTCGGCGGCAAACTTGGCAGGTACTAATATTCCTACTGTCTGATCGCATGTTATTACGTTGAGGAACGTACTTAAAACGCCTGTTTTCACAATAAGAGCAGGTATTTTATCTTCTCTCCTGAACAAGATATTTGTAACAGGTTTAATCATATCAGCCTTTCCCAACATGCTGTTGAGAGTTATACCGCCCATAACAATAAATACAACTTCCAGCATGGGTATGGCACCGCCGCCGGAAATCAATGAATCCAACTGGGCTATGCCGGTATTGGCCTTGTAACCCCACAGGATTGACCGAATTATGATCCCTATGTCTTCCTTTTGAACAAACAGGGTTATAAGGGAGGCGGCAGCCACGCTTATGCTCATATTGTATACGGTCCTAATTCCGCAGAATGTCAGAATCACCACAAACAGTGGGAAAAGCAAAAGCAGAGGAGAAATGGTGAATGAGTGACTCATAAAATCTCGGTATTGCTGTATTAAAACTGTATCAACTTCCTTCCCATAGGAATTGCCCAATACATAGTATATGATGCTTGAAATCAAAATAGAAGGAACCAACGTCTTCAATGAAGACTTCACATATTTCCTATAATCAGTTCCGGTCATCTTTATGGTCAAATTGGTCAAAGAAGATATAGGAGCAATTTTATCCGCAATAAAAGAACCTGATACTATTGCCCCAAGAATCAGCGGAGTCGGTATCATCAACCCCTTTCCAATACCTAAGAAAGCTATGCCTATGGTACTCAACGTGCCGCAAGCCGTCCCCATCACATAAGAAACAACTGCAGTGGCGAGAAATGCAGCAAGCACAAGATTGATGCTTTTCATATAGCCAAACCCGTAATAGATAAGGCTTGGAACTATACCTGAAGCCAACCAGACGGATATGGTGGCACCCATAAGAAGTATTATCATGAATAATTCCTTACATTCCTTAATACCCTGCCACGAAACTTTCAATAAATCTT
>DUSG01000006.1 GCA_012842725.1 Clostridiales bacterium | reverse complement strand
TTTTTTCAATTGATAAAAAAATAATATTAGCAAATAATATTAGTTAGTATTAGTGCGGTTAATAGAAAGGAAGTATGTTTTTTGGCTAGTACGAAAGAGAAATTAAAACTTATTCCATTAGGCGGAATGCAAGAAATTGGTAAGAATATGCTTGTCGTTGAATATAATAATAGTATAATTGTTATCGATTGTGGGCTTATGTTTCCGGATGAGGACATGCTTGGTATAGATCTTGTAATACCTGATATAAGTTATCTAGTGAAAAATAAAGAAAAAATAAAAGGAATAATTCTCACTCATGGTCATGAAGATCATATTGGAGCTTTGCCATATGTGCTTAAGCAAATTAATGTGCCGTTATATGGTACAAAGCTAACTTTGGGTTTAGTTGAGAATAAATTAAAAGAGCATACTATGTTACCAGACGTGGTAATGAATATTATTAAACCTAAAGATGTAATTAAGCTTGGTGACTTTAAAGTTGAATTTATAAAAACAAACCATAGTATTGCTGACTCAGTAGCTTTAGCGATTCATACACCTGTTGGAATTATAGTTCATACAGGTGATTTTAAAATTGACTATCAGCCAGTCGATGGTGAATTGATAGATCTTCATCGATTCGCGGAATTAGGCAAAGAGGGAGTTTTAGTAATGTTGGCTGATAGTACCAATGTGGAAAGACAAGGATATTCCATGTCAGAAAGTACTATGGGAAACAGTTTTACAGAACTCTTCCGCAATGCAAAGAACAGAATTCTTGTGGCAACGTTTGCTTCAAATATCCACAGAATACAGCAGATAATAAATGCATCTATTAATTCTGGCAGAAAAGTTGCAATATCAGGACGCAGTATGGTCAATGTGATAAATGTGGCATCTGAACTAGGATATCTGACTATCCCTGACAATGTTTTAATCGATATAGATGATATAGATAGATACCCTGCTAATAAAATTACGATTATTACTACAGGAAGTCAAGGAGAAGCGATGTCAGCACTGACTAGGATGGCATCTTCGAGCCATAGAAAAGTAGATATCATGCCCGGAGATACAGTTATTATTTCAGCAACACCTGTACCAGGCAATGAAAAGCTTGTTTCAAGGGTAATAAACCAATTATTTAAAAGAGGTGCTGAAGTTATATATGAAGCCCTCGCAGATGTTCATGTATCTGGTCATGCTTATCAGGAAGAACTTAAGCTTATGCAGGCCCTTGTAAAACCAGAATACTTTATTCCTGTTCATGGAGAGTATAGGCATTTGATTCAGCATGCACAACTAGCAGAGAAAATGGGAATACCAAAAGAAAAGATATTTATTGTTGATAATGGGACTGTAATAGAGTTTACCAATGGCAAAGGAAGAATAAGTGGTACTGTAATGGCAGGTAGTGTTTTGGTTGACGGATTGGGTGTCGGGGATGTTGGAAATATAGTTCTTAGAGATAGAAAACATTTATCACAAGATGGCCTTATTGTAGTTGTGGTAACATTAAGCAAAGAATCGGGTTTTGTTGTAGCCGGGCCTGATATTATTTCGAGAGGTTTTGTGTATGTGAGAGAATCAGAAGATTTAATGGAAGAAGCAAAAACAGTGATAAAAGAAGCATTGTTGGAATGTGAAGAAAAAAGGATTACGGAATGGGGAACAATAAAAACTTATATTAAAGACAATTTAAAAGAGTTTATATATCAAAAAACCAAGAGAAATCCAATGATACTACCTATTATAATGGAAATATAAAGGCTTCCGTTGGAAGCCTTTATTGTTGATTAATTAGTTACTAGGAGTGAAAATAAATGAATGATAAAATATTCGCTATTGTAAACCCTGTATCAGCTAATGGCGATACAGGTAAAAAATGGCCTTATTTTGAAAAATTAATAAGGGAATCTGGTATAGATTTGGATTATGTTTATACAGAGTACCCTATGCACGCTAAAGATTTAGCTAGAGATGCAATAGAATCCGGATACAATATCATATTATCTGTCGGCGGAGACGGAACAATGAATGAAGTATTGAATGGTTTTTTTTCAGATGAAAAATTAATTGATGAAGATGCTGCTCTTGCTATATTTTCAAGAGGGACAGGCTGTGATGCGATAAGGACGTTAGGCTTGAGAAAAGACGTTGAATCTATTATTAAAATATTGAAAATGAGAAAAACCGAAAAATACGATGTTGGATTGGTAGAATTTACTGATTACCATGGTAATAAATTAAAAAGATATTTTTTAAATGTATCAGATGTGGGATTAGGCGGAGAGACTACAAACAGAGTTAATAAAAATTCAAAAGCTCTAAAAGGTTTTTTATCTTTTTTAATTGGGGCTTTAACAACTATGATAGTTTATAAAAATAAAGATTTTCAAGTAATCATAGATGACCTCGAAATTAATAAAAGGTTAAACAGTGTAATAGTAGCAAATGGAAAATATTTTGGTGGCGGAATGAAAATTGCTCCTATGGCAAAAATGGATGATGGATATTTTGATATAATAATCATCGAAAACATCAATAAATTAGATTTGCTAATTAATTTCCCTAAGATTTACAAAGGAAATCACCTAAGTCATCCTAAAGTGAAGCATTTCAAAGGGAAGAATATAATTGTTAAATCAAAACAAAAAGCACTTATTGAAGTAGATGGAGAGCAACCTGGATTAATAGAGGCAAAATTTCAAATATTGCCTCGAAAGATAAAAATAATAACTGGAGAGTAAGAAAGGAGTTTTTATGAGTACAAAATATTTAGCAAAAGCGTCTTTTATTGCAGCTATATATGTTGTATTAACGGTAATTTTAGGTGAATTTTCATATGGACCGATACAGTTTAGAATTGCCGAAGCTCTTGTTATGTTACCTCTGGTTGAACCGTCGGCAATTATGGGTGTAACGGTTGGTTGTATGATAGCTAATATATTTGGAGGTTATGGTTTAATAGATATATTTGGAGGAAGCGCAGTAACATTTATTGCAGCGTATTTGACAAGTAAAGCTCCAAATAAGTTTATTGGTACTTTGCCACCTATAATTTTGAATGCTCTTTTAGTATCGCTATGGGTTAGCAAAGCTTCTGGTATTCCTTATCCAATAATTGTAATTAATATTGCTTTAGGAGAAGCTATTGCTGTGGGTGTTCTGGGGATTCTGGTTCTTTCGGCATATACAAAATATATAAAAGAAAGAAAGTAATATTGTAATCGTTGAAAAGCAGTTATATAATAAATTTTTGTTAGTATTATTTGCATCAATAAAGGAAGTGTAATATGGATAATTACGTAAGAGAAGATATTAGAAACATTGCAATAATAGCTCATATTGATCATGGAAAGACCACATTGGTGGATGGACTTTTAAAACAAAGTGGGATTTTCAGAAGCAATGAAAATGTTGTTGAAAGAGTAATGGATTCCAATGAATTGGAAAGAGAAAGAGGAATAACCATTTTGGCCAAAAACACTGCAATTATCTATAAAGGAATAAAGATTAACATTGTTGATACACCTGGACATGCTGATTTTGGAGGAGAGGTGGAGAGAGTATTAAGGATGGTTGAGGGTGTCCTATTAATAGTCGATGCAGCGGAGGGACCTATGCCTCAGACCAGATTTGTTTTAAAAAAAGCTTTGAATTTAAAGCTTAAACCGATTGTTGTTATAAATAAAATAGATAGAACGGATTCTAGAATTGAAAATGTTATTGATGAAATAATAGATCTTTTTATAGATCTAAAAGCTGATGATGATCAATTGGATTTTCCGATAATATATTCATCCGCAAAGAATGGCTATGCATTATATAACCTTGGAGACGAGTCAAAAGATTTGACTCCTTTGTTTGAAACAATAATTAAACATGTTCCACCTCCTTCAGGAAAGTTGAATGGAACTTTGCAGTTTCAAACCACTACTATCGAGTATGATGATTATATAGGTAGGATTGCTATAGGGAAAATATATAGAGGGAAAATTAAATACGGTCAGCAATGTCTATTGTGTAAAAACGATGGAAGTATACAAAATGTTAAAGTCGGAAGATTTTATACTTTTGAGGGCTTAAAAAGAATAGAAGTGAAAGAAGCATATCTAGGTGATATAATTGCAATTTCTGGAATAGAAAACATTAACATAGGTGAGACTTTATGTGATCTAGATAATCCAGATCCTTTGCCTTCTATTGAAGTAGAAGAACCTACTTTAGCGATGACATTTATGGTAAACGACAGCCCATTTGCTGGAAGGGAAGGCGAATATGTTACATCAAGGCACCTGAGAGCAAGGCTTTTTAAAGAACTTGAGACAAATGTAGCATTGAAGGTTGTAGAAACCGATTCACCGGATGCATTTGAAGTGTATGGAAGAGGAGAGCTTCATCTTTCTATTTTGATTGAAACAATGAGAAGAGAAGGATATGAATTTCAGGTTTCAAAGCCAAGGGTAATATACAAAGAAATTGACGGAGAGATTTATGAGCCAATTGAGAATCTTTTTGTTGAGATACCTCAGGATTATTTGGGTGTAGTAATGGAAAAATTGAGTGCAAGAAGAGCCGAAATGATTAATATGAATACCGATAGTGATGGAAATCTAAAAATAGAATTTAAAATACCTACCAGAGGGCTAATAGGATACAGGTCTCAATTTCTAACTGACACGAAAGGCAATGGAATAATGAATCATGTTTTTATGGGCTATGAACCTTACAAAGGAGAAGTACCTGAAAGAAACAGAGGTTCACTTGTAGCTTTTGAATCAGGAGAAACAACTACTTACGGCCTTTTCAATGCTCAGGAAAGAGGAGTATTGTTTTTAGGTCCAGGAGTTGAGGTATATGAGGGTATGATCGTAGGTATTAATTCAAAAAGCGATGATCTTAATGTTAATGTATGTAAAAAGAAACATGTAACCAATATGAGGGCAGCCGGTTCAGATGAAGCTTTAAGGTTAAGTCCTCCACTGGAAATGAGTTTGGAACAATGCCTTGAATTTATAGCCAGTGATGAATTGATTGAGGTTACACCTAAATCCATAAGGCTGAGGAAAAAGGTTTTGAATTCAAATTTAAGAGCTAAAATGAGAAAAGGATAATGTCTTGTCAAAAAATGTAGCGAGTTATATAATTATATAGAATTAACTTAAAAGAGGTAAAATAGACATCAAGTATATATTTATAATAATACCTCTTTATAGGTTTATGAGAGGTGCCTATGTATGCAAAGGAAAAGAGTACTGTTTCTGCTAATGATGCTGTTATTATTTATAATTGTTGTAGTTTTTTTTTACTATAATAATTCTCTAAAGCCTGTTGCAAGTCCTGAAAATGGCCAATCCATCACTGTAACAATTCCAAATGGGGCAAGCTCAAGGGAAATTGGAGAAATACTAGAAGATAATAATATTATCAGAAACAAAAACATTTTTAGAATATACAGTAAAATAAATAAACTAGACAGTAAATATAAAGCAGGAACTTATGAGATTAATAATTCTTTAAGCGTAAAAGAGATTTCTGAAATACTGCTCAGCGGTAAAGGATTCAGAGAAACCATTAGATTTACTATACCAGAGGGTTATGAAATAAGAATGATAATCGACAAGCTGGTTGAATTGGGATTAGGTGAAAGAGAGGAATATGAAAAAATCCTGAATGAAGCAGATTTCGATTATGATTTTTTGGCTGACATCGATAGACAAGAAGCAAAATTGGAAGGCTACTTATTCCCAGATACTTATGAAGTGTATAAGGATGCAGAAGAAAAGGATATAATAGATAAAATGCTAAAACGATTTGATGAGGTATTTAATGATGAGTATAAAAAAAGAGCCCAAGAGTTGGGTATGACGATAGATGAAGTTGTTACTCTTGCCTCTATAATTGAGAGAGAGGCCAAAACTGATGAGGATAGAAAATTGATATCATCGGCTTTTCATAATCGACTAAAAAATAATATGTATCTGCAATCTTGCGCTACTATCCAATATATATTGAAAGAAAGAAAGGAAGTTCTTTTGTATAAGGACTTAGAAGTTCAATCACCTTACAACACGTATAAAAATCCGGGTTTACCTCCAGGTCCCATTGCATCCCCTGGATTAAAATCAATTGAGGCTGCATTGTATCCTGCGGATACAGATTATTTATACTTTTTTGCAAAAAAAGACGGTACACATGTGTTTTCTAGGACATTTAAGGAGCATATTCAGCTTCAAAATAAATATAAAAGCGGTCTTTTAGAATAATTAAAGGCAATACGTCATGTATTGCCTATTAAAATGAAAGTTGGTCGATTTTATGAATAATATCAATTATGAATATATTCAAAACTATATAAATCAATTGCTTCCAGAATCAAGTGGCATCTTGAGAGAATTAGAAGAGTATGCAAGAGAAAACCATGTCCCAATTATAACTCATGAAGTTGGTAATTTACTCAGAATTTTAATAAAAGCTACCAATACAAAAAGCATATTGGAGATTGGAACAGCCATAGGATATTCAACAATTCTAATGGGTATGGCAGCCGGCGAAGGATTTAAAATAACAACTATTGAGAAAAACAAAGAAATGATTGACTTAGCTATAAAAAACATAAAGGCTGCTGGATATGAAAATAATATAACTATATTAGAAGGAGATGCCTCAGAAGTTCTCAAATCATTGAAAGATAGTAGAGATAATTATGATATGATATTTATAGATGCGGCTAAGGGGCAGTATATGGATTTTTTGCATCTTTCTTTTGACAAGTTAAAGGTCGGAGGTTTGTTTATATGTGATAATGTATTATTCAGAGGAATGGTTGCAGAAAAAAGTTTAGTGATAAGGAGAAAAATTACAATAGTAAAAAGACTTAGAAAGTTCCTAAGTTTTATATCCAATCATGAGGCGATGCAGACAGTTATAATTCCGATAGGGGATGGCATTTCCATAACCCTTAAGCAAAAGGAGGCAAAATTTGATGAATAGGCCTGAATTATTAGCACCGGCGGGGGATCTGGAAAAATTAAAAATGGCGTTAATATATGGTGCAGATGCAGTATATCTTGGTGGAGAGAGATTTGGCTTAAGAGCACAAGCAAGGAATTTTACAATGAAAGATTTAAGAGAAGGAATAGAGTTTGCTCATAACCTTGGCAAAAAAATATATGTTACAGTAAATATAATACCTCATAATGAAGATTTGGAAGGTTTATCGGACTACGTAAAAGAATTGCAACGTATTGGCGTAGATGCGCTTATATTTTCGGATCCAGGTGTATTTTTGATTATAAAAGAAGCTGCGCCGGATATGGAGCTGCATTTAAGTACGCAAGCTAACAATACTAATTATAAGAGTGCAGAATTTTGGTATAAGCAGGGTGTAAAAAGAATAATATTAGCTCGAGAATTGAGCTTAAAAGAGATAAAGGAAATAATCGATAAATCTCCAAAAGATCTGGAATTCGAAGCATTTATTCATGGAGCGATGTGTATATCTTACTCAGGTAGATGTTTACTTAGTAATTATATGGTTGGAAGAGATGCCAATAGAGGAGAATGCGCACATCCTTGCAGATATAAGTATTATTTAGTGGAAGAAAAAAGGCCGGGTCAATATATGCCAATAGAAGAAGATGAAAGGGGAACATATATTTTCAATTCTAAAGATTTATGCATGATAGAATATATACCAGAGTTAATAAATATAGGATTAAAGAGCTTTAAGATTGAAGGAAGAATGAAAAGCTCATATTATGTGGCTACTGTTGTTAGAGCATATAGAAAAGCGATAGATGAATATTTTGCTGATCCGAAAAACTATAAATTAGATAAGGAATGGCTTGAAGAAGTAAATAAAGCCAGCCATCGAGAATTTTCAACAGGATTTTATTTTGATAAACCTGATCATAAAGGACAAGTATATGAAACCAGCTCTTATGTTAGAGACTATGTCTTTTTGGGATTGATAAAAGATTATGAGGATGCAACAGGAATTGCAACTGTAGAGCAGAGAAATAAAATGGTTGTTGGAGATGAAATAGAGATTATTGGACCGAATAAAAGAATGTTTAAGCAAAAGATTGAAAGAATGTGGAATGAAGAAGGATTGGAAATAGATTCGGCCCCCCATCCCCAGCAGATTGTGAAGATGAAGATGGAACACAAGGTCGAAAAGTATGATATTATCAGAAGGGAGAGAAAGGAAGATGAATAAACCTTTATTAATAGGGATAACAGGGGGAACTGGATCAGGTAAAAGTACAGTAGCTAGAGCTATATATGAAAGTCTCCCAAAAAATAATATTGTAATAATAGAACAGGATTGCTACTATAAAGATCAATCTCATTTAACAGAAGAGGAGAGGGCAAAGACTAATTATGACCATCCCCTTGCTTTTGACACAGATCTTTTGATTTCACATTTAAAAGATCTTTTAAATAATAAACCTATAGACAAGCCATTGTATGATTTTACAGTACATAATAGAATGAAAGAAACTGTAAGAGTGGAACCAAAGGAAATTATCATTTTGGAAGGAATATTAATTTTAGATTCTCCTGAAATAAGAAATATGTTGGATATTAAAATATATGTAGATACTGATGCTGATATAAGAATAATAAGAAGAATACAGCGTGATATGAAAGAAAGAGGAAGAACCCTTGAATCTATAATCAAACAATATACGGAGGTAGTTAAACCCATGCACTATCAATTTGTTGAACCTACAAAAAGATATGCAGATATAATAATTCCTGAAGGAGGATATAATAAAGTAGCTATTGATATTGTAGTGGCGAAGATAATGTCTATATTACAAGCTAAGGAACGATAAAGAATACAACCTCCCATTTAGGTAAATAATAGACATAAAAGAACCTAATGGGAGGTTTTATTGTGTTGTCTAATGAAATTCCCTTCAGAAGCGTAAAGAGAATTATTGCTATGGGAATTATATTCATTTTAATATGTTTAAGCCTTTTTTTTAGATTATTTTATATACAGGTAATAAAAAATAATGATTATAGCAAAAAAGCAGTGCAACAAAGGCTTGTGACTATACCGATAGAAATCGAAAGAGGAGATATATATGATAGAAATATGATACCTTTTACAAGTAGGAAAATCAAAAAATACATAATAGTTTATCCTAGTTATGTTCAAGACAACAATGTTGTCGCATCGGTAATATCTAGATTGTGCAATATAAATGAAGAAAAAGTATTAGAGCAAATTAAATCTAATGCTGATACGTTAGAGTTTGTTTATAAGGGAGAAAACAACAGTTTATTAAGATTAATTGTAGAAGGAAAGATCAAAGGGTTAACAGTTATTGAGAAAAAAAACAGGTATTCTGAAGATTCTATTGGAAGACATGTTATAGGATATATAAGCAAATCAGACAAAAAAGGCGTTATGGGTATAGAAAGAAGTATGGATAATTATTTGTCTTATGCTAGCGGTAAAAGTATTATCGCTGTTGTAGATAGTAGCAAAAATATAATTCCTGGTTTAGGTTTTAGAAAAGTTGAAACTAATAAAAATGGATTGAACTATGGAGTTAAACTGACTTTAGACTATCATATACAAAGCGCAGTGGAAAAAGTTATGAAAGAAAACAATGTCAATGGAGCAATCGTAGTAATTGATATAAAGACAGGTGAAATTTTAGCTATGGCCAGTCATCCAGATTATGAACAAGATAATGTTAAGGACTATATAAATAGTAGTGGGGAAGAACTCATCAATAAAGCTATATGGCCATATGATCTTGGTTCAATATTTAAGATTGTAGTAGCTGCGTCAGCAATAGAAAGTGGCAAAATAGATTTAAACAAAAAATATAAATGTGAAGGAAGCATAGTTGTCGGAAATAATACAATCAACTGTTCAACCTACGACAGTCATAAAGATAAAGAGATAACCATAGATGAAGCCTTTGCATTATCATGCAATACAACTTTTGTTAAAATAGGTATGGAACTTGGAGCTGATTCAATATTAAATATGGCGAGAAAACTTGGATTAGGCGAAAAGCAGTGTTTTGAATTGATAGAAGAGAAGACGGGTTATATACCTAAATCTGATGAAGACGGGATAGGAAACATATCTATAGGACAAGGCAAAATTCAGGTAACTCCTTTGCAAGTAACAAGTATGATGGCGACGATTGCAAATAATGGAATAAAAAATTCCTGTAGATTAGTTGATGAGTTGATCAATGAAAATGGAGGAACAATTAAGAAAATTGAAAGAAGTAATCCACAAATAGTTCTGTCGCCTAGTACAGCATATAGATTGAAAAATATGCTAAGAGAAGTTACTCTATATGGAACCGGTACACAGGCAGATATAAGTGAAAAATATGGTGGAAGTAGTGGAAAGACAGGTACAGCGGAAACAGGAATGGATAATGGAAGAATTATACATGCATGGTTTACGGGATATATACCATCAAAAGATCCAGAATATGCCATTACGGTATTTATAAATAATGGAAAATCAGGTGGTAAAACAGCTGCTCCCATTTTTAGAAAAGTAGCAGAGAGTATTATTGAAATTAGAAAAAGTATTGAGTAGTACAGACACAAAATACTTTTATAATTCATATAATTAAAAGTGACACTTATTTTGGGGGGTTCAATATGCTGACATTTATTTGGACTTTGATTGCAGGAGCAATTAAAGATATTATTCTAATTTTTGGATACATTCAGAATACAAATTCTTTCCCTCAACCTCTTACACCTGAAGAAGAACAATATTATTTGGAGAGATATAGAAACGGCGATGAGGATGCAAAAAATATTTTAATAGAAAGGAATTTAAGATTGGTTGCACATATTGTGAAAAAATTCTGTAGCGGCAAAGAAAGTGATGATTTAATATCTATTGGAACTATAGGACTTATAAAAGCCATTATAACTTTCAAAGGCGAGAAGGGTACAAGATTAGCTACTTATGCTGCCCGTTGTATTGAAAATGCAATATGAATATAAAAGTAACATAATACTCCTTAGTTCTCATATAAATAAATATGGGAAGAGGGAGGTTTTTTTATGGGCAGGAAAAATTGTAAATATGACATAAATCTAAGTATGCCAACTTCTGATGAAGAATTAAAGAATCTAAGAAAAAAAATATTGAAAGCTTTAGAAAAACTTATGAAAGAGCAAATTAGATCTTTAGCAATGAGTGATAAAGAAAAAAAGAGTTATTATGATGATATAATGAAAAATATCTTAAGCTTTAAGGAGCTTGACCAAAAATGAGAGCAGCAATTTATTCTAGAAAAAGTAAATTTACAGGGAAAGGAGAAAGTATTGAGAATCAAATTAAACTTTGCAAAGAATATGGCATGAACAATCTAAATATTGATGAAAATGAATTTATTATATATGAAGATGAAGGTTTTTCGGGAAGCAATACTAATAGGCCGGAATTTCAAAAAATGCTTGCAGATATAAAAGAAAAAAAGATTGATGTCGTTATATGCTATAGATTAGATAGGATAAGCAGAAATGTATTAGATTTCTTAAACTTGGTAGAAATACTAAAAAAAGAAAATGTAGCTTTCGTATCTATTCGAGAACAATTCGATACAACAACTCCTATGGGAAGAGCAATGATGTACATTGCATCAGTATTCGCTCAGTTAGAAAGAGAAACAATAGCAGAAAGGATAAGAGACAATATGCTTCAACTGGCTAAATCTGGGCGATGGTTGGGAGGGAATCCTCCTACAGGATTTATATCAAAAGCTATCATAACAGAAGAAGGAAAGAAAGAATATAAATTATTTCCAGTAGAAAATGAGATAATATTAGTAAAAGAAATATACAAAAAATTCTTATTATATAAGTCATTGACTGCAGTGGAAAGGTATCTTATAAAAAATGACATTAAAACAAAAAATGGCAAAATGTTTAGCAGAAATGCAATAAAGATGATCCTGAAGAATCCAATATATTCAACAGCTGATAAAGAAATGCTAATGTATCTGAATTCAAAAGGGTACAGTATATATGCAGAGCCTGAAGATTTTAATGGGAGAAATGGTATCATTGCTTATAACAAAACTAAGCAAGATAGTCAAAGCAAAAAAAACATCAATAGGAATATAAATGAGTGGATAGTGGCTGTTGGGAAACACGAAGGTATTATACCGGGAATTGAATGGATAGAAGTCCAAAACCTATTAGAAAGAAACAAGTCAAATGCTTATAAAAGAAGCAGAAACATTTTCGCTCTTCTTTCTGGAATTCTTAAATGCAAAAAATGCGGAAGTTTTATGCGACCGAAATCATTGCAAAGATATAATAAAAAAGGCGAAAAGGTCTTTTATTATATATGTGAGAAGAAAGAAAAAACTAAGAAACTTCAATGTGATATTTTAAATATTAATGGAAATACTGTTGATAAACAGATTATAGAATATTTAAAAAAACTTATGACATCTCTTAATATTAATTTTATTAGTGATGAAATATGGGAGTTCATAAGCATTGAAAACAAAAGAAATTTTATAAGGAATATAATGCCAAATATATTGTGGGATGGCAAAAGAATTGATATAATCTTAAATGAAAATTTTATGTTTCCATTATGTTAATATAGCAAATGAAATATTAATGACAATTAGGGCTTCTAAGAAGATAAAATCAGAAATATCGATAAATGAACCTATAGGTATTGATAAAGAAGGAAATGAGATTTCGTTGATAGATATTCTGGGAAGTGACACAGATTTAATTTTGGATGAAGTGGAACTTAGAATTCAAATAAAAAAAATGTACCAAAAAATGCAATCTATTTTAAAGGATAGAGAGAGACAAATATTAGAACTTCGATATGGTTTGATAAACGGAGTTTGTAAAACTCAACGTGAGATTGCTGCTATGCTTGGAATATCAAGATCCTATGTATCAAGAATTGAAAAAAGAGCTATTAAAAAACTGTATAAGGAACTTTATTCAGAGAGTTAAGAGGTGTAATATGATAAAGCTATTGATTCCGGATTCATACTATGAATCTGTTTTTTTTGTGGACCGTAATAAACTGAAAGATATGGGAATAAAAGGTATAATAATAGATATTGATAATACTCTGATACCTTGGGAAGAAAAAGAAGCAGATAATAAGGTATTCACTTTTATAAATAATCTTATAGAAGATGGATTTAAAATCTGTATAATATCCAATAATACCAAGAAAAGAGTAGATAAATTCAATGAGATTTTTAATTTACCGGCAATACATAATGCAGGCAAACCTAAAAAATCTCCATATATAAAAGCAATGAAACTATTAAAGACAAATAGTAAAAATACTGCAGTTATTGGCGATCAGATATTCACAGATGTATTAGGTGGTAATCGTTTGGGACTTTATACAATATTGGTTAATCCCATTAGCAGTAAAGAATTTGTATGGACAAGAATTGTAAGAAAACTAGAAAAAATATTAATAAAAAAGATTCTAAAAGAAATAGATTAATTATGAATAATTTTGGAAATATTGGAGGATTATTTCGAAAAACATAGAATAATAAAAAATATTATAAGCATGCCATATAAAATATCATAATAAATTATGGTTGCATATGGGTGCTTATACCATATAAGTTATGTGAAGCAACCAACTATTTTGATTAGTTGGTTTTTTGATATAAAAGCAAGTTAGTTCTGCTGCTATATAAGAAGGTGGCATTATGAGAAAAGATTTTAGGCTAGACGATATATTATTAAATTCCGGCAAAATAACAAAAGAACAATTGGAAACAGCAATTAGTAAACAAAAAAGTTCAAGAAGTAAAAAACTTGTAGAAGTTTTGATTGATCTTGGATATCTAACAGAAGAAGATATGTTGGATTTATTTAATAAACACCTTGATATTCCTATAGTGGATTTATTTAATTATCATATAGATCCAAAGATTATTGCTCTAGTACCCGAGAATATAGCAAGAAAATATAATTTAATACCTATTGATATTAAAGATGGAGAACTTTTGGTAGTTATGAATGATCCGTTTAATATTTTTGCTATAGATGATATTAAACTACTCACAGGAATGAAAGTAAACATAGCTCTCTCCTCTAGCTATTCAATAAATAATATGATTAATAAGCATTACACTAGAGAAGGAGCAAAGAAAGTAATTGAAGAATTTGAAGAAAACTTTATGTCTAGCAATATTGATGATATAGATGAAAATGAACTATCAGATGTAAACAGTGCACCAGTAGTTAAATTTGTTAATTCAATAATTGGACAAGCTGTGAACATGAGAGCTAGTGATATACATATAGAACCTTATGAAAATGATATCAGGATTCGTTTTAGATTAGATGGAGATCTTCAAGAAATTCTAAAGCTTTCAAAGAAGAGTCATCTTGCTATTGTTACAAGAATTAAGATTATGGGTAGAATGGATATTGCTGAAAGAAGGTTACCGCAAGACGGAAGATTAGAGATGGAGGTAGAAGGAAGAATAATTGATATGAGAATATCTTCTCTACCTACGGTTTATGGTGAGAAGATTGTTATAAGATTATTAGATAGAGATAGTTTTTATTATAAAAAAGAAGACTTAGGCTTTTCAAAAGAAAATTTTAGATTATTCAATGCAATAATAAAACAACCATATGGAATAATTTTAGTTACTGGGCCAACTGGAAGCGGAAAGACTACAACATTATATACCATTTTGAAAGAGTTCAATAAAGGAGAGAAAAATATTATTACTGTTGAAGATCCAGTAGAATATAAAATATATGGTATAAACCAAGTACAAGTTAATACAAAAGCAGGACTTACTTTTGCAAATGGACTTCGATCTATATTGAGACAGGATCCAGATATTATTATGGTAGGAGAAATAAGAGATTCGGAGACAGCAGAAATTGCAATAAGAGCTTCGATTACAGGACATCTTGTATTGTCAACTATTCATACCAATGATACGGCATCAACAATTATAAGACTCATAGATATGGGAATTGAACCTTATTTGGTGTCTTCATCTATAACAGGGATAATATCCCAAAGACTTGTCAAAGTATTATGCAATAGCTGCAAAACTAGTTATTTGGCCAGTGAAGAAGAAAAAAGGCTTTTGGGTATTAAGGAACAAAAAGATATTAGACTCTTTAAAGCAAATGGTTGTGATAAATGTATAAAAGGATATAAGGGGAGGACAGCTGTTCATGAAGTGTTATTCATGGATGAAACAATAAGGAAACTAGTTAATAATAAAAGTTCAGCAGATATAATAAGAAGCGTTGCGGTAAAAAATGGCATGACAACATTATTTGAAAATGCTGTTAATTTAGCG
>DUSG01000300.1 GCA_012842725.1 Clostridiales bacterium | reverse complement strand
GGTACCAACTGATCTAGACATAACATCTCTATCTGGCTTCGAATATCATCCTTATCTTTCGTTAACATCTGAAACACCACCATATCAATACTTTACTTTATATATTCGACATAAAAGAAGAGAATCATTTTTGGTTTAAAGGATTCTCTCAAAAAATATATACTTTGTCTTCAGTCTGACAGCCTCTCTACAACAGGGAGGCTGTTTTATTTGCTGCAAATTTGAAGCAGTAAGAAATGCGGCATATTAATGCTTATATTGGGAATCGTAATTAGTAACCAATGCAAAATTCCGGGTTTTTTGAAGATGATTTGGATTATGCTGGTTTTGACTATTGAAAATTCCAGTAGAATAATAAAATTTGTCAGATAAAAAATGCATACAAAGCAGGTGATTCCATGGACTACAAGATTGAAGAAGTGCTTAAGAATTTGATACGCATTGATGATATAGCTACAAAAATGGACGAAAAGAGGCAAATAGAAATTGATGTTATAGAAGATGAATACAAAGCGGAGATAGAGAAGCTGAAAAAGAGACTGGAAGAAGAAAAGCTCAATGCTGAAAAATATATCCGTGAGGTCACAGAGAGAGCCCGCAAAGAAGCGGACGTGATAGAAAAAGAGAAACAAGCGGTTTTAAAAGATTTGGATAATAAATACAGAGAGGCAAAAAAGGATATACTGAGTAAGACCATATCTAAAATATTCGGTGTGGAGATGGGTAGTAAATGGATGCCGTAAGAATACACGGGGCAGCCGTCGCTAAGGTTAGGGCAATGGAAGGTAAACTGCTCAGCGATGATGACTATATAAATCTATTGAATATGAAATCAATATCCCAATGCGCCCGATATCTTAAGGAAAAAACAGATTACAGGAGATTTCTTTCAGATGTAGACATGGATGCAATACGCAGAGGAGAACTGGAAGGCCGTATAAAGAAGAATATAATTTACAACATCGATAAGATAATACATTACTACAGCGGAAGCTATAAGGAATTCATAAATACCTTCTATGCAAAATATGAAATAGATGATTTGAAGGATTTGGCCAGAGAGGTTTATAAAAAAGGGAAAATAGAGAATTATCAGGATAATGTATTCATAGGGAAATACAGCAAAGCAGAACCAAACAGAATTCTGGCTGCAAAATCAGTGAGGGACATAATAATTGCATTAAAAGATACTGTCTTAGAGAAGTATACCATGCCCTTAATAGATGACAACAGGAGAGAAAACCTTTTTCGATTTGAAACGGCATTGGATATGGCTTATTACAATATATTGCAGAAGGAATGGGATAAGCTGTCGCCTGAAGACCAAAGAACCATAAGATATGTGTTTGGCACCATAGGAGATGTACTCAACATTCAGTGGGTATACAGGGGTAAGAAGTTTTATGATATAGAACCTCAGGTACTCTTGAACTATACCATCAAACTCTACAACAGACTGAATTACAAGAAGATAAAGGAATTATGCTACCAAAGAAGCATGTCGGAATTTTTGAACAAAGCAAGACAGACCCCCTACGGTTTTTTGTTTAAAAACGAGGAAACCGTTGATATTTACATGGATAGGCGAATGCACAGGTATATTTATTATCATCTTCAGAAGATTAACAGAAACACAAACATGAACATCATCAATGTGGTGGCTTATATATTATTTCTTGAATTTGAAGCCAGAGACATAATTTCAATCATAGAAATAATCAGATACGGTGTTCCGGAAGAACAGGGCAGAAAGTATCTGATAAAAAATATTGACTAAGGGGGCGGTATGAGTGGCAGTAGAAAGGATGAAAACTGTAGGCATAGTAGGGAGAATACAGGATATGGACAGAATATGC
>DUSG01000057.1 GCA_012842725.1 Clostridiales bacterium | reverse complement strand
CGAGAGTTGGCTTATTAAGTGTGCAAAAAAAACATCATTATCACCTGGATAACACTAAAATGCTCATAAAACGAGTTAAGGGCAGGAATCTTTAAGATTCCCACCCCAACAATTGACAAAGAGCCAACAAAAAAAGATGCGTGCTCAGCTTATTTTACGTGAGTATAAGAAACTTACTCCGAGAAACGGAAGATATTCAAAAGAATTGCTAAAAGCAAAGGAAGAATTCAATAAAAAGTTCATATCTATATAAACATAACAGACTGAGAATCGAAATTCTTAGTCTGTTCCTATCTATTTATGGTGGAGGCGAGGGGACACCTAATCCATTGTTTCCAATGGTGCTGACTATATCTTGAACTTCTTCCGAAGTCCTCCGGCGTCTTATAGAAGCTTTATTTTAGTTTATAGCTTCTATCCTAGTACATCCTTCAGGATGCCTATGAGTCGATACAGGGCTGTTGGATTGCTCCTCATACCCCTCGGTATTGCCGTCGTCATTACACGTTACGGTTCCACCGATTAAGCCGGATTATCACTTGCAGTTCACACTGCAAGGCGACTCTTCTGAATCGAACCCCTGTCCGAAAGTCCTCAGACTGAAACTTCTCCGAGTGCAGTCAGTGTTTTAACATTCCCTCCGCTGCACGCCCACTGACAAGCTTACAGCTTCAGTAGCTTCATAATTCATCAACTACCTCAAAGCTTTGGCAGTGACGTACCCCGCTAGATGACGCCCAATCCCAAGCCGCGGGATGCTCGGGTTGAACGAGCCGCCTTTTAATTAGGCAGCTAAAGCTAGATTATCTTCTGCGTTTATTTTTAATTCCAGCTTTTTACGTGGTTGCCGGAGCCACGACTCGCTATTTCAGCCCTCGATACCCCCGTCGAAACCTTTACGCCCCCAATTTAATAATTCTTACCTCTGAACTCCCTTTCAATTTCCCTCTTGGCATCTCTTTCAGCTAAAGCCTGGCGCTTATCATGAAGTTGCTTACCTTTTGCCACTGCCAGTTCCAGCTTTACAAGATTGCCTTTCAGATAAACGCTCAGAGGTACAAGAGTGTATCCTTTCTGTTGAATATATCCTATCAATTTGTTGATTTCATATCTGTTAAGCAATAGTTTTCTTGTTCTCATCGGGTCTTTATTGAAAATATTTCCTTTCTCATATGGGCTTATGTGCATATTATAGACGAAAACTTCACCTTTATGGATGCCTGCATAACTGTCTTTCAAATTTACTTTTCCAAGTCTTATGGATTTGACTTCCGTTCCGGAAAGTTCTATTCCTGCTTCATAGGTTTCTTCTATGAAATAGTCATGTCTTGCTTTTCTGTTTTGTGCAATTATTTTTATATTGTCTTTGCCCATATTATCTTTACCACCCGATTCAAACTGTAAATATATTATATAAACCAAATCCATAATTGTCAACTTTCATAGTTTAACACAGAAATGCCTACATGGCAATGTAATAATTTAGTCTACTAACACAAAATCTATACTTCTATTTGCAATATCTACCGAAAGCACTCTTACTCTTACCGTGTCACCTATTCTATATAGTTTACGTTTTCTCTCTCCGATTAAAGCATGGTTTACTTCATCAAAGATATAGAAATCGTCTTCCATATGACTTACATGAACTAATCCTTCAACTGTATTTTCCAATTCTACAAAAAATCCAAAAGATGTAACGCTTGAGATTATTCCTTCGTATTCTTCTCCTATTCTTTCTGCCATGTATTCAGCTTTCTTCAAATCTTCAACTTCTCTTTCAGCCTCTTCTGCAGCTCTTTCTCTTATTGAAGATTGCTCTGCTATTTTTGGTATTATTTCATTTAGTTCTTTAATTCTCTTTTCATTAAGTTTTCCATGTATATCCTCTTTAATAATTCTATGAATCATTAAATCCGGATACCTTCTGATAGGTGAGGTAAAATGACAGTAGTATTTTGATGCAAGACCAAAATGCCCTAAACTTGCTCCGTCATACCTCGCTTTTTGCAAGGATCTAAGAGTAAGTGTGCTAATCAATCTTTCTTCCCTTTTTCCGGTAATTTTCTCTAAAAGCTGCTGGAGTGCTTTAGGATGTATTTCATCAGTTCCTTTAATGCTGTATCCAAAGTTATGAACCAATTCGTTTAAGGCCATTATTTTTTCAGGATCCGGATCTTCGTGAACTCTATATACAAAAGGCAGTTCCTTCCAGTACATATGTTCTGCAACAGTTTCGTTACATACTATCATAAATTCTTCAATTATTTTTTCTGAAGTACCTCTTCTGTAAGTCTTAATCTCTACCGGTTTGCCTTTTTCATCCAAAATTATTTTTGTTTCTTTAAAATCAAAATCTATGCTGCCTCTGAGCATTCTTTTCTTCCTTAGGATATTCATCAGTTTTTCCATATTTTTAAATAATTCAACTAAATCTTTGTATCTTTCTTTTAATTCCTCATCATCTTCTTCAAGAATTTTATTTACCGCTTCATATGTCATTCTTTCTTTTGTTTTAATAACGCTTTCAAATATATCATATTTCACTACATTCCCTTTGTTGTCTATTTCCATATCACAGCTTAAAGTTAACCTATCGACTTTTGGATTCAGACTGCATACCCCATTAGATAGTTTTTTCGGCAGCATTGGTATTACTCTATCCAGCAGATATACGCTGGTACCTCTTTTCAAAGCCTCTTTATCCAGGTAACTATTCTCAAATACATATTGGCTAACATCTGCAATATGTACTCCCAGTAGATAATTACCATTCGGAAGCACTTCTAACGATATAGCATCATCCAGGTCCTTGGCATCTTCACCATCTATTGTTACAATTACCCTGTCTCTCAAATCCCTTCTATTCTTTATTATATCTTCACTGATTTCATCCGGTATCTTGTTTGCCTGAGCTTCCACTTCCTGAGGAAATTCTTCAGGCAAATTATGACCCCTGATAATAGACAGAATATCTGTGCCTACATCATTTTTGTGGCCAAGTATTTCTATAACTCTACCTTCCGGATTTCTCCTTCCTTCCGGCCATTGTGTTATTTCAACTACAACTTTATATCCATTTTTGGCTCCTCCGAAATCTTCACGAGACACAAAAATATCTTGATAAATCCTCTGATCATCAGGTACTACAAAACCATACTTCTTGCAGTTTTCGAAAGTTCCTACCACCTTTTCATTAGCTCTTTTAAGTATTCTGATTATTTCTCCTTCGCTTCTCATAGTATCGATGCTGGCTTTCGTAATTCTCGCTATGACCTTGTCATTATGCATAGCACCGTTAAGATTTTCTACAGGTATATAAATATCTTTCATATTTGGATTGTCCGGAATCAAAAATCCGAAACCTTTCTTGCTTCCCTGAAGTCTTCCTACTATAAGATTCATCCTTTCAGGTAAGCCATATCTTTTCTTTCTGGTTTTTACAATCAAGCCTTCAGCTTCCATATGCTCTAAAGTTTCTTTCAGTTCATCAAGTTTACTTTCCTCTATATTCAAAGCATCGGCCAGTTCTTGAAAAAGCATCGGACTATATGCTTCTTCCTTCATATATTCCAATATTCTATCTGATAGCTTCATATTTTCCCTCCATAGAATTAATTTTTAATTATAATATTCCCTTTAATTATACAAAAAATCATTCTGTTTTTGTAATTCAGTGTAATTACGATAATCTGAGCAGTAGAATTATGTTCAATTATAATAACAAAGATGCAATATACATAAAGTATATTGCATCCTTCTATGACTTATCTATTTAATTTTGTTATATCATCTAAACTAAGACCAGCCTGTATGATACCCTTCTTATCTTTTCTGGCTAATCCGACATATTTATAGAACTTGCCATCTATATTCCTCATTGTAAATTTCTGAATAATCTCCAGTGATGGATCCTTGAGTATCTTTCTAAATTCTCCCGCTTGTGTATTTACATCATCAGGGAACCTGAATCCAATATTATCTGTCTGATTGCAATAAATTACTGTTCCATCATCATCAGTAATTGAAAAACTAGTTACTCCTGTTTTATTAGCAAAATCTTTTAAATATTCATTGCTAATAATTGACTCATTAATCTCATTTGCAAGCTGACGGCAATATTCTATAAGCCTGTTACCTAATATTTCTTCAAATTTGTCCATAAATACTCTTGATTCATTGGATACTACTTTCAAGTCATCGCAAATATTCATATTGTCATTTTCCAATGCACTTTGCTCATTTATATCTTGTTCTAGAGAACTTACAAACTTAATCAAATCACCAAAAAACTCGGACAAGCTCTCATTAGCAGATGCTATTTGCTGAGTTGCTGCAGCTTGTTCATTTATCTTTTCATTAAAGTCTTTAAAGATTGACATTATATTGTTTATAAATTCGTCCATCTCATTCATATAATCTTTTATGTACTTTGCAGAGTCATTGCTTTTAGAACTCATTTCTGAGAGTATTTCGATACTCTTCATTGCAATGCTGGCTTTATTCTTTATTTCATTCATCTGTTCATTTATGTTTTTAGCTGAATTTGAACTTTCCTCCGCCAATCTTCTTACCTCATTAGCAACTACAGCAAATCCTCTTCCGTTTTCTCCTGCTCTTGCTGCTTCAATAGAAGCATTTAGCGATAAAAGATTTATGTTTTTAGACAAATCCTCAACAAAATGAGCCAACTCCTGTGCTTTGTCAGTAACTTTAACTAGTTCTTCAACCTCTGAAATGATGTTCATCATTGTGCTACTCATTTGTTCTAATATGGTTAAGGCTTCTTCCGTATTAACTTTTCCTTGTTGAACAGATATCTCCATTTTTTTCATATTTTCTAACGTAGCCTCAGATGTAGAAGCCATGTCTGATTCACTTGCAGATATCTGCTGTGAAGCACCTGCTGCTTCCAAAAGTTTTTCGTGAACACTTTTTGCTTTGTCATTTAATTCAACTATTTTTCTTTTGATAGAATCCATTTTCTCTCCCGACTTACTACAAGAAGTGGATATTCTTTTAATATTGTTTTCTATATAAAGCAAAGCTCTTAAAATATGTTTAATCCAATCAAGAAGCATAGAAGTTAAATTATGATATGTTGATTGAACATTGCTTCTAGCTTTAATCTTATATGAGTAATTGCCATTTATAATCTCTTTCAGAGATTTGACATACTCCTCACCATTGCTGTTTCTGAGCCTGAAGTTATAAAAAATCAGGAGAATTATTACCAAAGCTTCTACGACAATTATTATATTGTATAAGTTCAAGATAACACCTCCAGAATAAAAAATAAGGTCATGATAAATTTCTACATAATTTTACTAATTCCTCTATATATTATATACAAAATATACAAAAAAGTCCATGAATACCAATAGGAATATATGTTTATTTTCCATAATATATTAAGTTTTAAAATTTTACGACAATTATATCATTCTTGCAAAAAATAGATATAGATAGCCAAGTTTAAAATTGTCAGTAAAGGTATTCCAATATTGAATAAAGGTTTTTTCGTTTTATGATGAAATTTTCTCATTCCGGCAAAAATTCCTAAAGCTCCTCCAAAAATAGCGATACTAAATAGATTTCTCTCTTTAATTCTCCATTTATCTTTTTGTGATTTTCTTTTATCTATTCCCATAATTATAAAACCTATTGTATTTGCAATTAAAAAATATATCATTAAAGCTTTTATAAACATTTTAACCTCCAAATTTAAATGCATTATCATCATATTAGGACAACAAGATTTGAATAAACTTTTTCTATAAAAAAGAGGTGCATTAAAAAAGAGATGCTTAACGCATCTCTTTTTTAACTATAGAAACAGTGGTGCAAATACCAAAGCAACTATTGTCATAAGTTTTATCAGTATGTTCATTGACGGTCCTGCAGTATCCTTGAAAGGATCTCCTACAGTATCTCCAACAACTGCAGCTTTGTGAGCATCGCTACCTTTGCCGCCATGCTGACCGGATTCAATATGTTTCTTAGCGTTATCCCATGCACCGCCGGCATTAGACATCATAATAGCCATGAGCACACCTGTTAACAATGAACCTGCCAGTAGTCCTCCCAAAGCTCCTTTACCAAGCAAAACGCCTGTAGCTATGGGAGCAATAACTGCTAATAATCCTGGAACCAACATTTCTTTAATTGCTGCTGCAGTTGAAATATCAACACATTTTGCATATTCTGGTTTGCCTGTACCTTCCATAATGCCCGGTATGGTTCTGAACTGTCTTCTTACTTCTTCGATCATATGGAACGCAGCTTTACCTACAGCTTCCATAGTCAATGCACCGAATAGGAATGGAAGCATACCGCCTATAAATAGCCCTACTATTACATATGGATCAAGTAGGTCTATCTTATCCAGTTGAACAGTCTGTGAATAGGATACGAAAAGTGCAAGAGCTGTCAAAGCAGCTGAACCAATTGCAAAGCCTTTACCTATTGCAGCTGTTGTATTACCTACGGAATCAAGTTTATCTGTAATTTCTCTTACTGAATCAGGGAGATCAGACATTTCAGCTATACCGCCTGCATTGTCAGATATTGGACCGTATGCATCAACTGCAACAGTCATACCTGTAGTTGAAAGCATTCCCACAGCCGCTAAAGCGATTCCGTATAGACCATTAAATGCATAGGCAATAACAACTGCTGCAGATATAAAGATTATAGGAGTAACTGTTGACAACATTCCAACAGCCAAACCGCTTATTATTGTGGTAGCAGGTCCTGTTTCTGACTGTTGAGCTATTCTTTTAACATACTTGTAATCGCTTGATGTATAAACTTCAGTTATGAATCCAATTATTGAGCCTGCAATAACTCCAGCCGCTACTGCTATAAAAGACCCTAGGTTTCCAAATAAGTACCTGCTTAAGAAAAATGAAGCTATTATCACCATGATAGAACTTGCATAAGTACCTTTCATCAATGCACTCTGAGGATTGGATTTCTCATCTGTTTTTACAAACATTGTTCCTATTATTGATACAAATACACCTATTGCTGCAAGAGCCAATGGGAATGCTACACCTGCCTGATTATTGCTTAAAACGGCACCCAATGTAATAGCTGAAATAATTGAACCTACATAAGATTCAAACAAGTCAGCACCCATACCTGCTACGTCACCTACATTATCACCAACATTATCTGCTATAACAGCAGGATTTCTAGGATCGTCTTCGGGTATTCCGGCTTCTACTTTACCAACCAAATCTGCTCCCACGTCTGCAGCTTTTGTATAAATACCGCCTCCAACACGTGCAAATAACGCTATTGAGCTTGCACCTAGTCCAAAACCTGTTACTATATTTGCATCTTTAAACAGCATATACAATACGCCAACACCTAATATACCAAGACCAACAACACACATACCCATTACTGCGCCGCCCTTAAAAGCTATTCCCAGCGCTTCGTTCTGGCCATGCTGGGCAGCATTAGCGGTTCTTGCATTAGCTTTTGTAGCTACTTGCATTCCGAAATAACCGGCTAATATTGAAAATATTGCACCTATTACAAAACATAGAGCTGTAAGCCAACTTTTTAATAATATGCCAATTACAAGTATCATAACTACTATGAAGACTGCAAGAACTTTATATTCTCTGTAAAGGAATGCCATAGCACCCTCATGGATGTAGCTCATAATCTCTCTCATCTTATCATTACCAGGATCTTTCTTCATTATTGCTGAAGCCAAGAAACCTGCAAAGACTAATGCAGCTACTCCTGCAATAGGAGCCAGTAATACTAAATCCATTTCCTATTAACCTCCTCTTATCTGTCTGCTATAAACTTTTCTTCCGTAAAAAAGCTCTTTATACATAAATTCACCTGACTATGAGCCAGGCAAATTGCAAGTATATACTGTTTGCTTAGTTATTTTACAGCAACTAACATAACTGATACAATCATAAATAATATGGCAGAAACAGTAGTTACTTTAGCAAATAAAGCTTCGAAGCCTTTGCTCCTTTGCTTTCCAAACAATTGCTCTGCGCCACCAGCTATTGAACCTGACAAACCGGCACTTTTACCTGGTTGAAGTAATACACTGACTATCAGTGTAATACATACAATAAACTGGATAATTATTAAGAATATTCTCATGCTGCACCTCCCATCATAAGGGTTTAACATAGTAATTTTAGCATAATGGATCATAAATTACAATAACAGGGGGAGCAATTCTACCCCCTATTATTAATATTTCTTGGACAAATTATACATCTACTTTTTATTTATTGAGAAAAAAGCATTCATTCCGGCATATTTGGCCATGGAACCTAGCCATTCTTCAATTCTTAATAATTGATTATATTTTGCAACCCTGTCTGTCCTTGAAGGCGCTCCGGTTTTTATTTGGCCTGCATTTACAGCTACGACCAAATCTGCAATTGTTACATCTTCTGTTTCTCCTGATCTATGGGATACTACTGCTGTATACCCGGCTCTGTTTGCCATTTGTATGGCATCAAGTGTCTCTGTCAAAGTTCCAATCTGATTCAACTTAATGAGAATTGAGTTAGCAACTCCTCTTTCTATACCCTTTGAAAGTCTGTTAGTATTTGTTACAAATAAGTCATCTCCAACAATCTGTATTTTATCTCCAAGTCTGTCAGTCATCAGTTTCCATCCGTCCCAATCTTCTTCAGCTAACCCATCTTCTATGGATATGATTGGGTATCTTTTAACCAAATCCTCATAATATGCGACCATTTCTTCTGCTGTCTTTACAACGCCTTCTCCTTCTAAATGATACAATCCGTCTTCTTTATACATTTCCGTTGCAGCCGCATCTATTGCTATGTAAATATCTTCACCAGGCTTGTAACCTGCCTTATTTACAGCTTCAACTATAACCTCCAACGCTTCTTCATTTGAGGTTAAGTTTGGAGCGAATCCGCCTTCATCTCCAACTGCTGTATTATATCCTCTTCCTTTCAGAACGGATTTTAGATTGTGGAATACTTCTGCACACATTCTAAGGGCTTCTCTGAAACTTGTTGCTCCCACCGGCATTACCATGAATTCCTGTATATCTACATTATTGTCTGCATGCTTGCCGCCATTCAGTATGTTCATCATTGGAACAGGGAGAATCTTTGCATTTACTCCACCTATGTATTGATACAGTGGTAATTGAGCTTCAGCTGCTGCTGCATGGGCAACTGCCAAAGATACTCCAAGCATTGCGTTGGCACCTAACTTAGCCTTGTTTGGGGTACCATCAAGCTTTATCAAAAGTTCATCTATTTCCACCTGATTCTGGGCTTCCATTCCTATTAATTCAGGTGATATGGCTTCATTTACATTTTCTACGGCTTTAAGTACACCTTTTCCTAAATACCTTTCTTTATCCCCATCCCTTAACTCTATAGCTTCAAAAGCACCAGTAGAAGCACCGGACGGAACGGCAGCTCTACCAAAAGCTCCGCTTTCCAGTTCCACTTCAACCTCAACAGTAGGGTTTCCCCTTGAATCCAAGATTTCTCTTGCTTTTATATCTATAATTGCTGACATTAAACACACCTTCCTACTTAGTAATTTGCTATTCTTGAAAAATCTTCTGCATTGAGACTGGCTCCTCCAACCAATGCACCATCTATTTCATCCATATCCATGAAATCCTTAATGTTGCTTGGTTTTACGCTACCACCATACAGTATTCTCGTATTGTCTCCAACTGTTTTATCAAACTTTTCATATAAAAGTTTTCTAATAAAAGATATAACATCATTGGCATCTTCTTTTGTCGCATTTTTTCCGGTACCTATAGCCCACACTGGTTCATAGGCTATTACAAGTTTTGCCACATTTTCACTTATTAAACCTGATAGCCCACCATAAATTTGATTTTTAATGACTTCATATGTAACACCTTTTTCTCTCTCTTCCAATGTTTCTCCTACACATAGTATCGGACTTAATCCATGTTCCAAAGCGGATCTTACTTTTTTATTGATGAATTCATCTTTTTCTCCAAATATATGCCTTCTTTCGGAGTGTCCAATTATAACATAGGATACTCCTATTTCCTTAAGAAATACCGGTGAAACTTCTCCTGTATAGGCACCTTTATCTTCATAGTGCATGTTTTGAGCACCTAAAGCAACTTCTGAACCTTGCAGAAGTTTTGCTACTTCAGATAGACAGACAAAACTAGGACATACGATAACTTCCCTATCTCTTTTTTCAATCAATGGCAGCAAGTTTTTAATCAGATTTTTTGCTTCTTCTATCGTATTGTTCATTTTCCAGTTGCCTGCTATTATAGGCTGTCTCAATTTTTTCACTCCTTATAAAACCATTCTCCATAATCTATTATCTGATTATGGAGAATGACTGTCAACCATATTATTCTATTTGTCGTTAATTACAGCAATACCTGGTAAGGTCTTGCCCTCTAGGAATTCTAAGGAAGCTCCTCCACCGGTGGATATATGGGTCATCTTGTCTCCAAAACCGAGTTGTTCAACAGCAGCAGCAGAATCTCCTCCACCTATTATGGTAGTTCCGTTAACTTTTGACATAGCTTCCGCTATAGCATATGTACCTTTTGAAAATGCAGGCATCTCAAATACACCCATAGGTCCGTTCCATACAACCGTTTTTGCATTCTCAATTATTTCACTGTATATTTTTTGAGTTTTTTCTCCAATATCCAGACCCATATAATCTCCTGGGATTTCGTTAGATTCAACAGTCATATGTTCTGCATCTGCCTTGAACTCTTTTGCAGCTACAATATCAACAGGCAGCAAAAGTTTTATACCTTTTAATTCTGCTTTCTTCAGTAGTTCGCTAGCCAGTTCAACCTTATCTTCTTCCAAAACGGACTTTCCTACTTCCCTGCCTAAAGCTTTAAAGAAAGTAAAAGCCATACCTCCGCCTATTAGAAGGGTATCTACCTTATCAATAAGATTTTTAATAACGCCTATCTTGTCAGATACCTTGGCACCACCCAATATGGCTACAAATGGTCTCTCCGGATTTGATAAAACTTTTCCCATTACATCCAATTCCTTTTTTATTAAAAATCCAACGGCTGAAGGTAGGTAGTCCGCCACTCCTGCAGTAGAAGCATGAGCCCTATGTGCAGTACCAAAAGCATCATTCACATATAATTCGCCCAATTCTGAAAGCTTCTTTGCAAACTCAGGGTCATTTTTCTCCTCTTCTGCATGGAATCTAACATTCTCAAGAAGCATCACTTCGCCATCTTTTAACGCTTCCGATTTTTTATGCGCGTCTTCTCCTACTACATCCTCGCACATAATAACTGGTTGACCCATCAATTCTGAAAGTCTCCTTGCAACCGGCTTCAATGAATATTGAGGGTTGACTTTTCCTTTAGGTCTCCCCAGATGAGACATAAGTATTACTCTGGCTCCCTTATCCTTTAAATAATTAATTGTAGGAAGGGCTTCTCTTATCCTCCTATCATCAGTTATTTTGCCTTTCTCATCCATAGGTACGTTGAAGTCAACCCTTACCAGAACTTTTTTACTCTTGACCTCCAGATCTTCAACAGTTCTTTTATTTAACATTCCTGTACCTCCAATACATTTAACTATTATTATAAAATAATAAGCATTATAGCCTTTCAGCTATATATTTGACCAAATCAACTAATCTATTGGAGTACCCCCATTCATTATCGTACCAAGCTACAACTTTTATCATATCATCCAATACCATAGTAGACAACGAATCGATTATGGCTGAATGAGGATTGCCTTTAAAATCTATTGATACAAGCGGTTTTTCACAATATTCTATTATGCCTTTCATACTACTTTCAGAAGCATCTTTCAAAACTCTGTTTAATTCCTCTTTGTTTGTCTGTTTTTCCACAACTGCAACAAAATCTACAACAGATACAGTAGGTGTAGGAACACGCATAGCCAATCCAGTCAGTTTGCCCTTCATCTCCGGCATTACCAAGGAAACCGCCTTAGCAGCTCCTGTTGTAGTTGGTATAATAGATAACGCTGCAGCTCTTGATCTTCTTAAATCTTTATGAGGTAAATCTAATATCCTTTGATCATTTGTATAGGAATGTACTGTAGTCATAAACCCTTTCTTTATACCAAAAGCTTCATGTATGACTTTTACTATTGGAGCAAGACAGTTTGTAGTGCAAGAAGCATTAGAAATAATATTGTGTGATTCCGGAATATATTTATTTTCATTGACACCCATCACAATAGTTATATCTTCATCCTTTGCCGGAGAAGATATAATAACCTTCTTTGCACCTCCGCGAATATGAGCCATGGCATCTTCTTTTTTTACAAACTTACCTGTAGATTCTATAACAACATCTACGCCATAATCACGCCATTTAATGTTCTCCGGATTAGCTTCAGCACTTATTTTTATTTTATTTCCCTCTACAATAATATGGTCATCATCAGCTTCTATATCTTTATCATATATCCCATAAGTACTGTCGTATTTCAATAAATGAGCAAGTGTTTCAGGATCCGTCAGATCATTTATCAATGCTATTTCGATTTCCTTAGTAAATTTCTCCTGAATAATTTTGAAAACAGGCCTTCCAATTCTTCCAAAACCGTTTATCCCTACTTTAACAGCCATATTTTATTCTCCCCTCATTATATTATATATTTGTTCACCAGTCTTTTCATCAGTAATCAGAATATTTTTTTTCCCTCTATTGATTGAAATTATCGCTTCAGCTTTCGCTAAACCCCCTGCAATACATATGACAGTGCTTATATTTTCACATTGTTCAAGTTTTATACCGACACTACCGCTTTTGTGCACCACCTCACCATTTTTGTCAAAGTAATGACCAAAAGCCTCTGCAAAAGCACCTTTGCTTTTTAAATAATTATACAAATCACTATCTAATTTTCTCTTTTCTGCTATTTGTTCAAAATTACTCAAGCCAAAAATGAAAATGTCTACCCTGTTTATCAAATCTATTACTTTTGATATGTTTGTATCAGCCAACATCGTATCCAGCATTTCTTTATTTATATTCTGCGGCAGATATAATGGGTAATAATCCGCATTCATGTTATTTGCAAGTTTTTCAGCTACTGCATTAGCCTGCGTTGCATGTCTTCCGCTATAACCGCCGGTAGCAGGCACTACAGTTATTTTCTTTTTGTCTACTTTTCTTGCGTTTTCTGCGACGGCCATGGTTGAAGTGCCTCCGGTTACTGCGATTATAGAATGGTCGTTAATATGTTCTTTTATACATTCAAATGCTCTTCTTCCCATTTCCTTCAACACTTCAGGTCTTTTTTCGCAATCACCGGGAATAATAATGACTTTTTTAACACCTAGCATTTGTTCTAATCTTTTAGATAATTTTTTCAATCCTTTAAGCTCTTCCATATATATCGACAGTTCACTTAATATTTCCTCTCCTTCTTCCGTTACATGCATGCCTGAAGGTTGAACTATTATTAGATTTAGCTTTCTTAAAGTGTCTAACTCACTCCTTACCCACCTTTCAGTTTCTCCTAATAAATTAGCAATACCACGTCTGCCAATTGGTTGGTTATATCTGATTGTCAGTAGAATAGAATATCTTTTTTCTAAAATAACAGATATTTCAGGCGCTATTTTCTTTTGTAATTCTATAAAATCATACATGACAAACCTCCTATGGGATATTTTTTGTCCCAATGTTATTTTTTGTCCCAATTAGATTATACAATATTATCTATTTTTAATAAATATAATCAGATTTAGACTAATAATAATTTATTTCTATACAATGTTTTCAGTCTCTAAATCTATAACAAAATGTCTTCATCTGAAATATTCATCCAAACTCTTTCTATTCTTTTTTTGTTGGGTAAGGTACTTCTACTGTTTCTGTACTGTCAGAAGAGAGAAAAACATGGACTTGAGATTTTTCCAGATTAAAGTTCTGAAGATGTATAACCGGTCTAAATTTAGGAATCTTAATAAGAAGATTAGGACTGTAAGCTTCTTCATTATATCTTGCATAAATAATATCAGCAATAATCAAGGTGTGATCTCCGGTATCAATCATATCTAACACTTTACATTCCATGCTTGCCATACCCTCTTCTATGCATGGAGGTTTAATATAGACAGACGGCAATCTTGTAAAGCAGGATCGTTCAAATTTGTTTTCTCCAAACTTAGTTGAATAAGAACACTCGACCATTTTTTCTATCATAGACATATCTGGAATATTAACCCCGAATTCACCTGTTCTTTCAATATTCTCTAGACTTTTTTGTTTTTTAGGTTTGTTAAGAAGCGCCAATGCTACCCTAGGAGGCTTATAAGATACAGGATTTATCCAACTGAAGGTTGATATATGATCCGTACCGTCCTCATTTATTGTAGTACATAATATAGGTCGACTTGGCTGTAACAGGAAAACGCTATTGAAAAGTTCTTCTTTCTTCATTTCCTTTTTCATACTTTCACACCTTCCTATTCATCCATTGCAGTTAACTTGAAAACTACAGTATTATATGGGTCAGGACATGCTACACAGGTTGTGTTTTCTTCCTTTTCCCAGGGGAAACTACCTCCAAACTTTAAAGCAAAAGCATATGGGAATATTGCATTATATGCCCAACCGCAAAAATCACTTTTGTTTATATCTATTACATACTCATCACCTAGCTTTATACCTAAATCGCAACCCTTACCTCTCACCTCTATGACTTTTGCTATAACCTTCTTCTCTTTCATATGAATATACCTCCAGTTATTTAAAGTTGAACTTATCTTGAAATACAGTAAGAACTAGGCAAACATTCAGTGGGACCTAAGCCCCACTGAATGCAATCCTGTTCAACGAACTAATTGTTTAGTGTATTTTTCTATCCTGTTTAAAGCTTCTTTAATGTTGTCCAACGAGTTTGCATAAGAAATTCTCAAATATCCTTCACCTTGGGCTCCGAAAGCTGAACCTGGAACTGTAATAACTCCTGCTTTTTCCAAAAGCTCATTAGCAACTTCTTCTGAAGTTTTGCCCAAGGCTTTAATGTTAGGAAATACATAGAAACTTCCTTTCGGCTTTATACAGCTAATACCTTTAATATTATTCAAACCTTCTACTATCAAATCTCTTCGTTCCCTGTATATTTCCGTCATTTCAGAAACTCTGTTCAATGCATCTAGAGCTTTCATTGCAGCATATTGCGAAGGAGTTGCTACGCAAGCCACTAAGTTTTCCTGGAGCTTAATCATCTTGTCGATTATAACCCTGTTTCCTGCAGCATATCCAATCCTCCAACCTGTCATGGCAAAGGCTTTGGAAAAACTGTTGACAAGGATTGTTCTTTCCTTCATATCAGGTAATGATATTATAGAGTGGTGCTCCATTCCATCATATAATAGCGTGCTGTAAACCTCATCAGATATAACCAAAAGATTATATTTCTTAGCCAGATCTGAAATGGCTACCAAATCCTCATATTCCAAAACTGCTCCCGTAGGATTGTTAGGAGTGTTTAACATTAATACCTTAGTTCTTGGAGTAATCTTCTTCTCAATATCCTCTGCTTTCAAACGGAATCCATTTTCCTCCTTTACCGGTACAGGCACAGGGATTCCTCCAAAGAATTTTACCTGGGAATAATAATTCAACCATTGGGGGTCTTGGATAAGCACTTCGTCTCCTGGGGAAAGCGTAACCATCAATGCTAATGCCAATCCCCCCATTCCTCCTGTAGTAACTATTATTTCTTTATCTGGATCAACATTTATTTTTTGTCTTGATAGGTATTGAGATATCTTTTCCCTTAACTCAATTAGGCCTGCATTTGCTGTGTAATGGGTTTTGCCTTGTCTTAAAGCATTACATCCTTCTTCAACAATCTCTTCCGGAGTATTTAAATCCGGTTCTCCAATTCCTAGATTTATTGAACCAGGAAAATTTTTTGCCCTGTCGAACATTGCTCTTATGGCTCCCTGTTTTAATTCCAAAGCTTTCTCATTCAAGAAAGTATCCATAAATTATCAGCTCCTCTTCTAGACCTTTTATTTTAATTAATCCGTCAAAATGTCCATAGCTGTTTATTTCTAATAAGATATAGTTCTTCAAGGCCCTCTCTTGTAAGATATTTCTGCGGTATTTCTACCTTTCGGCCTGATTTAATATCCCAATAAACCATTCCGGCATAGCTTACATCTCCGGCAAAAACAGCTCCAAAAATCCTGTTATCCTTTACGACAATTTTTCTATAAACTTTTTTCTCATCATTTTTATTTATATACACAGAGCAGTTAGGCAGCACATTCTCTGTAATTTTGCCGATTGATATAAAAGGCACTCCATAAAATACTACGGAATTCATACTGATTCCTCCTAGATATTTCCTGGGAATGCCAAGTATATGGTATGCGGCTATTTTACCTTGTTCCATAGCATCAGGCCATAGTGTAAAGAGTTCACAACCTCCATCTAATAAACTATGAGATTGTGTTACATCACCTGCAGCATATACATCTTTCATTGAAGTAACCATATTGTCATCCACAATAATACCTCTATCCACTTTAATGCCGCTGTCCCTAACCAATTCAATATTTGGTTTTACACCCTTACCCACAATAACTAAATCACATGGATATAGGCTATCATCATCCAGTACCACACCTTTTAATTTTCCTTTTTCAGTACTCAATCCTTTTATTTTAGACTCCAAAATTATGTTGATTCCATGTTCCCTTAAGATATTCGTAACCATAAGTGAACAATATAAATCTACGGTCCTGGACAATACTCTGTTTGATTCAACTAAAACTGTTACCTTCTTACCTATATCATTTAGAGCGCAGGCTGCCTTTAAACTGACCAGCCCACCTCCTAGAACTATACAGTCTTGCGCTTTTTGAGCCAGCTTCTTAATTTTTACCGCATCCTCCAAGTCCCTTAAGCAGCATATCTCCTCCACATCATATTCATAGGGCATAACAGGCCTAGCTCCGGTTGCTATTATCAACTTATCATATGTTATATAACCATAGTCTTCAACAAATATCCTTTTATTAAGTCCGTCAATTGTTTTTACATTGCCTTTTATGATTTTCAATCTCTCATCTTCAAAGAAACTTTTATCAACAAACAGTAATCCTTCCTCATCAATTTCTCCGGCAATATAATTCGGCAGCAAAACCCTGGAATAAAATAACTTATTATCCTTAGAAACAACAGTTATATTAATATCCGTTTCTTTTTCTTTCAGCAAAGTTTCTACAGCACTCTTAGAGGCTGCGCTACTTCCAATTACAACTATATTCATTTATATCTCTCCCTAAAGTTTCTCAATTCTGTCTAAAAAAAGTCTTCTTTTTTCAGCGATTAATTTTCTGTAACTGCCGAACTTTATCGCTCCATGATAGCAAACTTGAGCGCAATATTCTTTACCATTACAAGTATCACATTTATAATTGACATCCTTTTTAGTTCCAATGGCGTTGAAGGGGCATACCATCACACACATATTGCAGCTTACGCATTTCTTCTCATTTAAGACCACATAATTATCTTCTCTTCTATGAATAGCCCCTGCAGGACATGCATCCATGCAGGGTGCGTCTTCACAATTCCTGCATATTGTATGGACAAAACCATATTCATCATTCTCTGATAAACTGATTCTAGATAGCCCTATATTAAACTCATGCTCCTTGTTATAAGAGCAAATCAATCGACAAAGATTGCAACCGCTACATTTGCTATGTTTCAACCAGACAATTCTTTCTTCCCCCATTTTGCTAACCTCCATATATGTAGGGCACAATGATAACTTCGCTGTCTTCTTGAAGGACAGTATCCGCGCCCTTAAGGGTATGGGCATTTCGCCTGTTTACTAATATTACAATACCAGGAGAGAGTTCCCCTTCTTTATTCAATATAACATCCATTTCCTTTCCAAAGATATTTACCAGTTCCCCTGCCATTTCCCTGATGCTTTTCACATCCAACTGTAAGGAATCAACTTTGGTAATTTTATTAAAAGGTGCTAAAAACCTGATAAGCGCCATAATCCTTCCACCTTAAAATCTATAACTTTCTGCCGGAAAGCAAGATGCCAGTCCTTGCAATTCGCTTTCCTAAAGCTCTGCAAGATGCCAACCCAATCTCGTCTTCTAAAATTGCATCAGTCTTTGCGCCATCATTCCCCATCTGCCAGCCTGATGCTCCTATATAACCTCCAATATGCGGTTCGCTTACTGTTACAAAGCCGTTTAACAACAAGAATTGTAACATGGAAGTCAAAGCATGCTCCTGTCCTCCATTTCTGTCATATCCTACGGTTACAGCACCGGCTGCAGTCCTAGACCAATCCGGTACCGGATGAGGAAACTCCGGATCCCATACTGCTTTTAGCAAAGAAGTGCATCTTTCCATGAAAGCTCTCATTGCTGAATTTACATTGAAAAAGTAAACTGGTGAACCTAATATCAAGCCATTTGGTACAGGATCAATTATGTTTTTTACTAAATCCAGCCAGTCATCCTTAAGTATGCAATATCTCTTTTGTCTGATGCATGCATCACAGTTAAGACAAGGCTGTATCTTCTTTCCCTTAAAGGATACAAAAACTGTTTCAGCTTCATAGCCCCTTTCCATTGCTTCTTGTTTTGCTGCATTTAAAGCCTCTTTCACCATTATTTCTGTATTGCCATGTCGTGGGCTTGAACTAATACCAACAAATCTCAATTTATCCATCTAAATTACCTCCCTCTGCTGATTCTGCCATTCTATTTAATGTATCGCTTCTCTTCCTTGCATTGACTTTTCCTTCTTCGATATAGGTCAATGCTTTTCCCCGGCAAACTTTTACGCATTCAGGATCTCCAGAACACAAATCGCATATGCTTACTTGTAACCTATTATTTATTCTTATAATGTTTACCGCTCCAAAGGGGCAAGCCATAACACAGGCTTTGCAACCTATACACTTGTCTTGATCAATCTTCACAGCCCCAGTCAGGTAATCCTTGTACAAAGCTCCTGACACACAAGCCTTCATACAATACGCTTCCTCACATTGCATGCACTTTATAGGTATATTGAAAGCCTTATCTTCAATACTTTCTATCCTAATATTCGAAATCTCGGCAGAGAAGGTTTTGAAATGTTTAAAAGAGCATGCCAATTCACATAAATGACAGCCGCTACATTTGTTTGGTTCAACGTGAAAAACCTTCATTTAAAACACCTCCTATGCCAAATCATAATAACTGGATGCTTTTTCAATAAACTCTTCAAGTCCCAAATATTTCATAATATCTCTCGTTGGCAATCCGGTTTTCATATCCCAACTATGAAGTTTAAAATATTCATCCTTCATCAAATCAAGCATTTCCTTTGAATTGATTGCATTCTTATGCAATGCACCATTTTGATATTCATTCATCATTCTATAGGGCAATACATCATCTTCCCTTGTATGACCCAATATGCCGTTATAAATTCTCTCCATGGTTATTATCCTTCTACCTGCTTTCATTATCATATCAGCATCCATTTCAATCCCGGTTGCAGCGGAGAAAATCTCTGCAATATCATATTCGCTTACCCAGAATTGAGCAGTAGTTGGGAAGGCACATAAACCGATACAGTCTGAAGCAGCGTAAATATCCTCATGCCAGCGTACGATTTCCGCTCTTTTATCAGTCGTATGTGGATATGCATATTCTTCACTGCCTGTTATATCCTTAATGACCCTTCTTGCCTCACTGTCGCCTCCAAACTCCGCTAAGGTCTCTGTGTTCAAATGGTCGGGTCCTCTTGAACTTACTGCGAAAGCTAGAGCATAAGCAAAAGCTGATCTGGTTTCAACCCTTGATTGCTCCAATCCCCTGGCTTGTATAGCCCATTTATATGATTCTCTACCTAACTCTTCAGAAGCTTCTTTTAACCCTTTAGCTAATAAATCTCCTATGCCCTTTCTATATGCAATTTTTTCAACCAATTCAACAATCGTATCATTATTGCCCCAACTTAAATCTAGCCCATCTGCTTCTTCTTTGCTGATTACTCCTCTTTGCCAGCATTCCATAAGCCATTGTATACATCCACCTGTAGAAATTACATCCAAGCCGTATATATTGCAGAGCTCACCTGCTTTTATTACTGTAGCTGTATCCGTAGTTCCACAGCCACCTCCGAATGCATTCAATGTTTCATATTCAGGTCCCCCGGTATAAGTGCCTCTGTATTTTCCGCTGTCAACTGTAACAAAACGATGGCAGGCTACAGGACAAGAATAGCAGGATATCTTTCTCTTTAAGAATCCTCCCTCTACAAGGTATTGACCTGTAAGGAATTTGATATTATCAATGCTACCTTGTTGGAAATTCTTTACCGGAAAAGCTCCAACTGCGTTAGTAGATTCGACACCTATGCTGGTACCATAATCAGACAATGGTTTAACTCCCGGCACAGAATTCATCTTCCCATATATCACTTCCAACGCTTTAAAATATCTTTCAGGTTGTGCTATTTTGATACCTTTGGTTCCTCTTACTGCTATGGCTTTAAGGTTCTTGTCTCCCATAACAGCGCCTCCGCCACCTCTTCCTGCTGCATTATATATTGAAACCTGGATAGAGGCATATACTACTTTGTTCTCTCCTGCAGGTCCTATACATGCTGTCTGTATATGAGGATCATCGTGTATTTCTCTTATCAGTGCATTTGTTTCCCTTACGTCCTTACCCCATAAAAAACTAGCATCTTTTATTTCCACCCTATCATCTTCTATATATATATAAACTGGCTTCTCTGCCCTGCCCTTGACCACCAACAGATCATAACCTGCAAACTTAAGTTGAGCACCAAAATGACCTCCAACATTAGTCTTGAAGAATTTTCCGGTAGCAGGGCTTTTAAATAATATGGAAGTTCTTCCTGAACTAGGCATCGCAGTACCTGTCAATGCACCAGGAGCAAATATGATGGACGAACTCTCATCATAAGGGCTATCCTCCGGGTCAAGTTCTTTCAAAAGCATATAGGTGGCAATTCCTCTTCCACCTATGAATTTCTTTATTAAAGATACATCATCTATTTTATCGTGTACTATCTCTCCATTGCTCAGATTTATCCTCAAGATATCAATGGGCATAGTAGGTAACATAATCGTCCCTCCCGTAAATCTTTATATTTTCAAATTCATTTTCCTTCCTAATACAACAGATATTACTACTGCCAATATTACAACCAAACCCTTTGTTATATATTGGAAATAATATGCCACGTTCATCATTGTCAACCCATTATTTAGCATACTGATTATGAAAGCTCCTACGAATGTTCCTTCTCCTCTAGGCTCTCCATCCCCAAACATTGTAGTACTTAAGAAAACAACAGCTATAGCATCAAGTAAAAACTCTTCTCCGGCGAGTGGTTGCGCTGATCCCAGTCTAGATGTCAGTACTACTGCTGCAATAGCCACACTGAAGCTTGAAATCAAAAAAGTAATCAATCTATACTTTTTAACATTTATACCTGCATAGAGGCTTGCTACAGGATTTCCACCAATTGCATAAACTCTTCGTCCTAATGTTGTCTTATTCAAAATAAAAATTGCTATGATTACGCATACAAACATTATTATTACTGGGAAAGGAATAGGCCCTACATAGCCTTGTCCAATAAATAATGAAATAGCCGGAATATTTTCTGGGAAAAATATCGGATTTCCCTTTGTTATCAGCATTTTTATTCCATATACTATAGACCCTACAGCAAAAGTTGCAATAAAATCCGGCAAACCTACATAGGCCACTAGAGTACCGTTAACTAAACCAATTACCAATCCACATAATATTGAAACGAGCAATGCTATCCAAAAATTATTGGTATTTATCAAGGTTATTGCAAATACTATATTTATTAACCCTGCAGCATTACCTATAGACATGTCAAATCCTCCAGCTCCCATTACAAAGGTAAAACCCAAGGATATTATTGTCAGCATGCTCATCTGTCTTAAAAGCATTAGTAAATTGTTAACTGTAAAAAAATTCTTTGTGGCGAAAGAAAAGATTATAAATATCACCAATGCTCCAAGTACTGTACCGTATTTCCTCATGAAATTCAAAAGATTCGCATTCTTCGTTTTAATCTGAACTTCCACAATACTCTCCTCCTAACATTGCAGCCATAATTTTTTTCTCCGCATCCTTTTCTTTCGGGCTAAACTGTCCAACTATACTTCCTTCGTTTACAACAAGTATTCTATCGCATAAACTCATCAGTTCCGGTAAATAAGAAGACAACATAATGATAGATTTCCCTTCCCTAGCCAAGCTATCCAATAGCATATAAATATCTTCCTTTGCCTTAATGTCTATACCTTTTGTAGGTTCGTCAAATATTCCTATATGAAAATTACCATTAAGCCATCTAGATAATATAACTTTTTGCTGATTGCCTCCACTTAAAAATCTTATTACCTGATTAGGGCCTGTAGTTTTTATGCTTAATTTTTTTATATACTCTTCCGTAACTTTAATTTCTTCTTTTCTGTCTATAACCCAGCCTTTACACCATTTATTTAAGTAAGTTAGTGTTGTGTTTTTTGAGACACAATAATTAGGAATTAATCCTTCTGCTTGTCTTTCCTCAGGTACTAATGCTATTCCAAAGTCTATGGCATTTTGGGGACTGGGTTCATAATCCTTACCCATCACTTTTATACGTCCCTTATGTATTGGATCCAATCCAAAAATAGCCTTTGCAATTTCAGTTTTTCCTGCTCCTACTACTCCTGCAATGCCGAGGATTTCTCCTTTTCTCAATTTAAAACTTACATTCTTTAATTTGTCTGTATATAAGCTTTCTGCTTCAAGATATATGTCATCATAACAGTAGCTACAATCCCTTTGGTAATTATTGTATGTCTTATGTCCTAACATCATAGAGACAATCTTTTCAATAGATGCTTCTTCCACATTCATGGTGTCGATTTTTCTTCCATCTCTAAATACTGTAATCCTATCGGATATATCCATTATTTCTTCTAGGTTATGGGAAATATATATTATGCTTAAACCGCTATTTTTCAAACTTTTAATTATCTTTAGAAGCCTTTTTCTTTCTTCTTCGCCCAGCGAAGTCGTAGGCTCATCAAAAATTACAATATTAGGATTATGAACAAGAACTTTGCTTATCTCTACTATCCTTTTCATTGATGCATTTAACAACATAGCCGGCGTATTCACATCAAAATCAATGCCTAATCTTTTTATAACCTCTCGAGCCATCTCTCTCATTTTTTTGTCATCAGTATAATTGAAGCCGGCAAACTTTTTCCTTTTCTCTGCACCAATAAAAATATTCTTGTATACACTGAAATAAGGTACCAAGTTGATCTCCTGATGTACTGTTCTAATCCCGGCTTTTTCACTTTGCCAGACACTATCAAAGGAAACAGGCTGTCCGTTAAGATATATATTACCTGCTGAAGGCTTGTGTACCCCCGACAAAATCTTTACAAAAGTAGATTTACCTGCCCCATTTTCCCCTACAAGAGAATGTATCTCACCAGGCTTCAAATCAAATTCTATATCCTTTAACACATAAACTCCGTTAAACTCTTTACATATTCCTTTTGCTTCTAATATAACATCACTTTTCAAATTTAAATCTGGAGTTGCCGTTTTCACATTTGAATTTATAGTTGTCATTTTTTCACCTGCCCGGTTATATTATTATGGAATGGCGATGCTTAATGCATCACCATTCCAATATTTATCTGATGGCTAACCATCATTTAAAACAATTATAACTAATTATTAAGCTTTATTCTTCTGGTATATTATCCCTTGTAATCAATTTTCCAGGAATATAAATGTGTCTTTCTGGTATTGTGTTTCCTTTCAATAGTTCAAATACTTTATCTACACAAGTTCTAGCCATAGTATCTGGATCCTGTGCCAAAGTAGCTTTGAATGGGCTGTCTTCCTTCCTCATCTCTGCATAAGCTTCTGGGTCACCGTCAATACCAACAACAACTATGTGATCCTGTAAACCAGCTTCTCTAATAGCTTGGGCTGCTGCAACACCTACTCCGTCAAATGTTGCATATACTGCAGCAATATCTCCAGGGTTAGGATTAGCCTGAATTACTGCTTCCATCTTAGCTTTTGCATCCGGGAAGAAATCAGGCCATGCATATACAAAACCTGCAATTATCTTAATATCCGGATAATCCTTGATTACTTCATGCATTGCATTTCTTCTTGTTCTTATCATAGAACCTGCATCGTTATATATTTCAACAATATTTCCCTTTCCACCGATAAGCTTTACCATTTCTTCTGCAGCCATTCTTCCAAGTTGATTATTGTCTGATTCAACAAATACATCAACAAAATCTGCATCGCCAGCATCCATAGAGCCTATAATTATTCCTTTGCTCTTTGCTTCTTTTAGAACTGGAGCTAACTGACTTATGTCACCTTCTTGAATTATTATAGCATCAACGCCTTGAGCTATCATGTTTTCGATTGAAGCAACTCTTCCAGGAACATCAGCATTAACTGTTGCAATAACTTCTCCGCCATTCTTCTTTATCTGATCCTCTAAAGCAGCTTTTCCTATTCTTGCAAAATAGTTAGCTTGACCGAAGTTGTTTATACCAATCTTGAAAACTTTTTCTTCTGTTTGTTCCGGGCTTTTTGCTTCTTCTGCAGGCTTACTTCCTCCACCGGAACAAGCGCTTAATATCAAGCTCAGTACTATCAAACAGCTCAAAAGAACAAAAATTTTTTTCTTCATAACATATACCCTCCATTTTTATTTCTAATTATTTATTCAATTGTTCAATTGGGATATATTCCAACTCAGGGTATCCATATCTTGCTCCACCAAAAGCTGTTTTGCCAGCCTCAGTCTTTAGGCAGTACCTGAGTCTCTCATGACAAGGGAATCCAACCAAAGATATTTTCATTCCTTCTTTTATATCAGAACTCATTACCCCTATACCACTTTCTGTATAAAGCATGCATACTAAATCAGGGAATATAGATTTTATCTTTCCATCAATCCATACAGCCATTACTTCATTCTTTATTACCAATTTGGCTTTTTTATTGGTATAATCTTTGGTTCCATCGAGAGTTACATTGGTAAGGTAGAAACCTCCCTTGTCCTCTCCTACAACCTCTGTAACAACTCCTTCAAATAGCTTTAAGCCATTCTCTTTTTCTACGAACTCGTCCACTGGGTCAATGCCTTTTCGTTGAGCTTCTAAAATCAGTTTTCCAACACGAATCGAATTAGATATTGCTCCTGGTATGCAGCTTTTTTTCAATTCTGCACCGGACATGGCATAGTGTGCATTGCCTCCCATGCCTCCACCCTTTGTTACAACAAATCTACCTATTTCATCTGCATAAGTTAACTCATTGGCACTCATAACTACAATAGTGTTTCCTTTGTGGTCTACTAAAGGCATTGGATTTAATGATATACCATATCCTACAAAGCTTGTCATCTGAGTTTCCGGTGCTGATCTTCCCACTGCATCAGCATTTATAACAGGGATTCCCATTCTTGCAGCTAAAGTCATAATAACAGGAGTATTTAATCCTCCGGCTTCAAAAGGAATTATGTAATCTATCTTTCTGCCTTTAATCTTCTCCATCTCTTTAAAAGCCTTCATCAAAATGAATTCTTTCTCCCATGACTCCACTATTTCATCATAGCTCATGTATTCTAAGGCTTTTACTGAGCCCATTATGCCTCCGCTGCATACAAAAGCGTCATCTTCAACATCCTCTGGGTCAACAATTTCATAAACTCTTCCCTTGCTAAAGTCATTTTCGATTATTTTTCTTCCCCATTCAGGGTCTCCGCCGCCACCGGTTCCGTATATCCCCAAACCGATCAGCAGAGCATCAACATCATTTTTATCTAAAATCCAACGTGCCACTATTTATTTACCTCCCTCCCATATAATTAATTGCACTGTACTGACATTTAGCAGGAACTTAATCCCCCTCTGAATGAACTCTCTTCCAACTTTATCTTTTTTCTGTTACTAATGCAACCCTCCCACAATGAAAAATTGTAATAGCAGCTCATGTTTCATATTATAAAACATTGTTTTAATTTATAGTAGTAAACTAATAATTCTACATCACATCAATAATTCCTTCTTTGTTTTAATTATTTAAAATATTTTTTAATTTGTTAATTAGATGACACTAATTGCAAATATTGATTTCCTTTATTTACAGCTATTTCATTGATATAAAGTGAATATCTATATTTCAGAATAACATCAATTATGCTATAATATTGAGTCAAACAGGGAAATGTTTACATATTATGTAATTGTTAAAGGAAAGGACGTTGTGTATGACAGAAAAAAATAATACTGTTCAATCTTTAGAAAGAGCAATAATGCTGTTGGAAGAACTTGCAATGCACCAAGACGGATGTGGTATTACATATTTATCAAGCTTAACCGGACTTCATAAAAGTACAGTTCATAGAATTTTAAATACACTTATGGCCAAAGGATACATTGAAAAAAACCCTGAAACAGAAAAATATTCCTTAGGAATGAGGTTTCTCTACCTAAGCAGTGCAATATTAGACCAAATGGATATAAGAAAAGTTGCGAAACCTCTATTAGAAAGACTTTGCTCTAATACCGGAGAAGTAGTTCATTTGTCTATACTGGACAATGGTGAAGCAGTATATATTGACAAAGTGGAAAATCCCAATAAAAGTATAAGGATGTACTCTCAAATAGGAAAAAGAGTTCCTCTTCACTGTACAGGAGTAGGAAAGATTCTTATTGCTTGGCTTCCAGATAAAGAGCTTGAAACAATTTTAAAGAACCAAGGCATGAAACGTTTTACCGAAAATACCATAACAGATATTGAAACATTAAAGAAACATTTAAGAAAAATAAGAGAAATGGGATATGCCATTGATGAAATGGAACATGAAGAAGGCATCAGATGTGTTGCGGCACCAATATATAATATTAAAGGTAAAGTGGTAGCTTCCGTTAGTGTTTCCGGACCTGTACTGCATGTAACAAAAGAAAGAATCCCTGAACTTACTGAAGAAGTAATAAAAACTGCCAAAGAAATCTCTTATCACTTAGGATATAGACCTGATAATTCTATGTGAATACAAAAATTTAATAATTATTCAAAAAAAGAAGGACTTTTTATAGTTAAATAGAATAATATATTGTGAATAGCAACACAATGTTTCATATTATAAAACAACATTTTTAAAATTGATAATTCGTTTTTTTATAGAGATTATTCGAAACATGGTTTCGTATTGTAAAACATTTTCCTCTTTTATGATTTTATCGATATTATGAGGGAGGCTCTTCAATGAAAAGAATTGAAACTATAAAAAGAATTGCAGATTTAGGTATTGTTGCTGTGGTAAGAACAGAATCAAAAGAAAAGGGCGTTAAAATTGTTGATGCAATAAAAAAAGGTGGTATTAAGGCCATCGAAATTACCATGACAGTACCAGGTGCCTTAGACATAATAAAAGAGATATCAGAAGCTTACAAGAATGAAGATGTAATTATCGGAGCAGGTACCGTACTTGACCCTGAAACCGCAAGAGCATGCATACTAGCCGGAGCTCAATATATAATTAGCCCTAATTTAAACATTGAAACTATAAAAATGTGCAATCGATACAGAATTCCGTCTATTCCTGGTGTCATGACAGTAAATGAAGCTATAGAAGCAATGGAATATGGCGCTGAAATTTTAAAGCTATTCCCAGGAAGCGCTTTCGAACCATCTATAATCAAAGCCTTTAAAGGTCCTCTACCATATGCTAACTTCATGCCTACAGGTGGAGTTGACATTGATAATGTTAAGGATTGGTTTGAAGCTGGCGCAATTGCTATCGCTACAGGTAGCAATCTGACTAAAGGAGCAAAAACCGGAAATTATGAATTAGTGACAGAAACAGCAAGAAAATTTGTTGAAGAAGTAGCTAAATACAAGAAATAGGAGGTAATTTTATGGGTAAATTTATAACATTTGGAGAAATAATGATGAGGTTATCCCCTATTGGCTATGAAAGATTTGTTCAAGCAAAGCATTTTAACGTTTCATTTGCAGGTGGAGAAGCCAATGTAGCTGCCTCTCTAGCAAACTATGGGAAAGATAGTTATTATGTAACAAAGCTTCCGGCTCATGAAATAGGACAAGCTGCCATAAATGAAATGAGACGCTTTGGCATAAAGACGGATTATATAGTCCGAGGCGGCAACAGAATCGGTGTATATTACTGCGAAAGAGGTGCTTCTCAAAGGCCTTCAAAAGTTATATATGACAGAGCAGGTTCATCAATAGCTGAAGCTAAAAGAGAAGATTTTGATTGGAAAAAAATATTTGAAGGAGCTGAATGGTTCCATTTTACAGGCATAACACCTGCATTATCTGATAATTGCATTGAAATTACACTTGACGCATTAAAGGCAGCAAAAGAAGCCGGCGTTACGATAAGTGTTGACCTTAATTATCGAAAAAAATTATGGTCTAGGGAAAAAGCAGGAAAAGTTATGAGTGAACTTGTGAAATACTGTGATATATTAATAGCTAATGAAGAAGATGCAGAAATGGTGTTCGGAATAAAAGCTGAAAAAACTGATATCACAGAAGGGAAGTTATCTGATGAAGGTTATATGGCGGTAGCAAAAGAGCTATATGATAGATTCAATCTTAAATATGTCGCAATTACTTTAAGAGAAAGCTATTCCGCTTCTGTTAACGGTTGGTCAGGTATGCTTTATGATGGTAAAAATTATTATAAATCAAAGAAATATGATATTTATATCGTAGACCGTGTTGGTGGAGGAGATTCCTTCTGCGGAGGTCTCATTTATGGACTTTCTTCCGGTATGGACAATCAGACGGCTCTAGAATTTGCAACTGCTGCTTCTTGCTTAAAACACACTATTGAAGGCGATTTCAATATGATGACTGTAGATGAAGTAATGACTTTAGTAAAAGGCGATGCCTCTGGTAGAGTGCAAAGGTGATAAACAAATACATTAGTAAAAGAGGTAGATAATTTATGCTCTATTTAGAACATGTAGGTATTTCTGCCAAAGATACAAAAAGTCTTAAAGATTGGTACGTTAAACATTTTGACCTGGAAGTTGTATATGATAATAAAAAAGAAAAACCTACTTTTATCTTAAAGTTTAAAGACGGAGGATTTCTTGAAATATACTCTGCAGAATCATTTAGCGACACATTTGATAATAAACATCAAGGTATAAGACACCTTGCATTTGCTACTGATGATATAGAAGGAGAATATGAAAGATTGAAAAATAAGGTATTTATTGAAAAGGAATTAACAGAAAACGATAAAGGTGTTAAAACATTTTTCTTAAGAGATTTAGAAGGTAATTTAATACATTACATTCAAAGACCAAATCCCTTATAAAAATTTATAACAAATTCACCATCAATAACATAATTTAAAGAAGAGGCTTTCCCCCTCTTCTTTGTTTTATTACTCAATATCTTCTCCTTTTCGATGAAGACGGTATACCTATTTCTTCTCTATACTTAGCTACAGTCCTCCTGGAAATGTTAATACCTTTATTGACAAGAAATTCTGTTATGGTTTGATCGCTTACCGGTTTTGATGCGTCTTCAGCATCAATGATGGATTTTATCATTTTCTTGATGCTTTCTGATGATATATCTTCTCCACTTTTGCTTCCAACTCCACTTTTGAAGAAGTATTTGATTTCGAATATACCTCTTGGAGTTTGGGCATATTTTCCGCTTATAGCCCTGCTGACTGTTGATTCGTGTACCTGCACTTCGTCAGCAATATCCTTAAGAGTCATAGTTTTAAGATAACCATCACCTTTTTCAAAAAACTCTTTTTGATGATCAACTATGGCTTTCATTACCTTATACAAGGTATTTTTTCTCTGCTCAAGACTTTTGATAAGCCATAATGCTGAAGAAAGTTTATCATTTATAAAAGACATGGCATCAGATGACTTGTCCATGGTATTAATCATATTTCTATAATATCTGTTTATCATAAGTCTTGTTCCATAGCTATCGTTTATAGTAATAATATATTCATTATCAATTTTTTCTATATATACATCAGGTATTATATACCTGTTTTCAGTTCCACAATGAAAAGCTCTTCCTGGTTTTGGTTCCAATGATTTAATTATATCGCTGTATTCCTGTACTTTAGCCACAGGTATTGATAACTTCTTTGCAATATTATGAAGCCTGTTAGCTGCAATATCATCTAAATGTTCTTTTATAATGATTATAATATTCTCATCAGCCAATCCTAATGCATTTATCTGAAGCAAAAGGCATTCCACCAAATTGGTTGCTCCAACACCGACCGGTTCAAAAGTTTGAATAATTCTAAGAATGTTTTGAACCTTGGCTTCATTAACAGAAAAAACCTGAGCAATGTCACCAATAGATGTTGCTAAATATCCATTATCATCCAGACTTTCAATTATATATTCTCCAATCTTTCTATCAGCTTTGCTCAACTTTAAACTGCCTAATTGAAAAAACAGATGATCTTTTAAAGTATCAGCATAACAAATGAAATTTTCATAGGACGACTCCTGTTGCTCTTCAATTTCAGTGTTTTCTAAGCAATAACTTTTACCCTGAAACTGAAAATATTCTTTCCAATCTATTTCATCTAAAAGCTTTTTTGCTTCTTCATCATTAGTTTTTTTTTCTTCTTCAATATCAATAATCTTTTCATCGGATAAGTCTTCTATAATATCAAGAACCGGATTTGTTTCGAGTTCCTGTTTTATAAGATTCTCTAATTCAATAACCGGGAGTTGAAGAATTTTTAATGCAAGTCTCAATTCTGGTGTCATAACTAATTTCTGTTGTTGCTCCAGCACTAAATCGTATCCCATTCTCATATAATTCACCTCATCTAATGAGACTTTATTCCTACAATGTAATTATATCATATTCTCAAGAATATTCATAATAAAATCTTAGCAAAAATCTTGCCAATAAAAAATAAGCTCGAAAATTCGAGCTTCAGTTTGTAGACAAATATGGTTTCACCAATTGGTAGAAACCATATTTTTTCATGAAATAATGGATTTTTCCAATTAAAATACGATGTTTGGGTCCGGTTTTACCAGACTTCCACATCCAATT
>DUSG01000299.1 GCA_012842725.1 Clostridiales bacterium | reverse complement strand
TTATTGTTAAAATTTTTCTAATCTTCGATTATGCTTCCGTCAGTGCCCACGATGACGACTCTCCAAGGAATCATCTTACCGCTGTTTATGAGAGCCTGTTTTACTGCATATGCAAGACCGCTGCAGCAAGGCACTTCCATCCTCAATACCGTTATACTCTTAATATCATTGTGCCTAATTATTTCTGTCAATTTGTCTGTATAATCAACGTTATCGAGTTTAGGACAACCTATTAAAGTTATCTTATTCTTCATAAAATCATTATGCATGTTTGCATAAGCATAGGCTGTACAGTCTGCAGCAATGAGCAGATGAGAATTGTTAAAATATGGTGCATTAACAGGAACCAGCTTAATCTGACAAGGCCACTGCCTGAGTTGAGAATCTATCTTTACAGAATTTGAATCATGACAGTTGCAGTTTGATTGTTCTTTGTTATAGTTCTTTTCTATAATTCTAATACGAGAACCTGGACAACCGCAAGCTAAAGATTCTGCAAAATTTGACATTTTTGCTTCCATTCTTGCTTTAACTGCTTCTTCATCAAAAGGTTCTGCTTCTTTTTCTACAATCGTAATGGCCCCTGTCGGACATTCAGGCAAGCAGTTTCCCAAACCGTCGCAATATGATTCAGATACTAGTTTAGCTTTACCGTTAACCAACTCCAATGCACCTTCATGACATGCATTTATACATAAGCCGCATCCGTTGCATTTTTCTTCGTCTATGGAAATTATCTTTCTTATCAAAGTTTTACCTCCTTCATTTACTTTGGATTACGATTAAAGTATAATAGTATCGAAAAACAAAATCGGTAACCTAAGTTACAAAAGTGAGGTTTTATAAAAATGTATGAAAAGTGGTTAGACAAGCTTGCTGTTTGTCCGCTGTTTCATGGAATTGACCGTCAGGAATTGAACAATATGCTCCATTGCCTGAAACCGAGGGTTGAAAAATTCGAAAAAAATGAATTTATTAAAATGGCAGGTGATGAATTTGAGGGGATGGGAGTTATTCTGTCCGGCAGCGCAGCTATAACAAAAGAAAATTCTATTGGCGACAGGATTATTGTTGCAGTAGTGGAACCTGGAGATTTATTTGGTGAAATGATGGCTTTTTCAAGTGAGAAAAAATGGCTTGCTACTGTAATAGCTCAAGAACTAACTCATGTGATGTTCATGTTACCGGATATTATATTGGGAGAATGTGAAAAGTTGTGCAAAAGCCATAAATTGCTGATTACAAACATGCTGAGAATAGTATCTAACAAGGCTCTTATGCTTAATAAAAAACTGGATTATCTAACTAAGAAAAGCATTAGAGGGAAAATCAGTAGTTTATTGTTGGATCACTATAATAGAATTGGAACATTATCCTTTATGATGTCTCTGAACAGAAATGAGATGGCAGACTATTTAAATGTATCAAGACCTGCTTTATCAAGAGAGCTTTGCAAATTAAGGGATGAAGGGGTATTGGATTTTTACAAGTCATCAGTAGTCATAAAGGATCTCGAGGCATTAAAGATGATGGCTGAATAGTATTTTATAAGGAGGTAAAATTTATGAAAATCTATACGAAAACCGGAGATAAAGGACAAACCAGCTTATATGATAACACCAGGATAGATAAAGACAACATAAGGGTAGATTGTTATGGAACAATTGATGAACTTAACAGTTTCCTGGGATTTGCCAAAAATTTTATAGATGATAATGAGATGGTGGAGGAAATCAAAAAGATACAAAGAATGCTTTTTAACGTGGCAGGAGAATTGGCAACAAAGGATGGAAGTAAATTTCCCTATAAGGTTGAAGAAAAAGATGTTAAGGAGTTGGAAAAGCTTATAGATTATTATATAAGCAGATCTAATGATAATCCAAACTTTATTCTTCCCGGCAGCAGTAAATCAAGTGGTGCATTGCACATTGCCAGGACGATATGTAGAAGGGCTGAAAGAAGGATTATAACTTTAAGTAAAGAAGAAAATATAAGCTCCATTCTTATAAAATATATAAACAGATTGTCAGATGCAATCTATGCAATGGCAAGATATTTAGAGGATGAAGTTACGTTAGTGGATTTTAAAAATAAATAAGAAAATAAAGGCTTCCTTATTAATTAAAACATATTTTCAATAGGGAAGCCTTTTTTATATGGCTCTTTGTCAATTGTTGGGGTGGGAATCTTAAAGATTCCTGCCCTTAACTCGTTTTATGAGCATTTTAGTGTTATCCAGGTAGGATGATGTTTTTTTGCACACTTAATAAGCCAACTCTCGTTG
>DUSG01000298.1 GCA_012842725.1 Clostridiales bacterium | reverse complement strand
ATATAGCTTATTTATTAAATTTAACTAATAATTTATGTAAGTTATAATGCAATTGATGATATAATTTAATTATATATACAAGTTAAAACCTACCTAGTAATATTTTAATTATAGTATTAAGATATTATAAAATAAAAAAGATATTTTGTTAAATTATTATTTGAGGTGATTATATGCTTGAACTAAAAGGTAAAATTATTCGAGTAGATTTAACCACGGGAAAAATAAATGTTTTTGAAACTGAACACTTTTATAATTTTCTTGGTGGCAGAGGTTATGGAGATTGGGTTGCATTAAAAGAGATTCCAAAAAACACTGAACCCTTATCAGAAGGAAATAAAGTTGTAATTTCAACAGGTTGTTTTACAGGCACTTCTTTACCAGGTTCTTCTAGAATTTCTCTAACTACAAAAAACGTTCTAAGCGGAGGTATATCTTATTCCAGCGGAGGAGGCAACTTTGGTCCTGAACTGAAAAAAGCTGGTTTCGATGCAATAATAATAGAAGGTAAAGCATTGTCTCCTAAGTATCTATATATTAACGACAGTAATATTGAACTTAGGGATGCCTCCCATTTATGGGGACTAACTACTTGGGATACTGAAGATATCATAAAGAAAGAACTGGGTGATGAAAGCATCAAAGTTCTGTCAATAGGACCCGCCGGAGAAAACTTGGTTAAAGTAGCATGTGTAATGATCGATAAAGCTCATGCTTTAGCCTGGGGTGGGAGTGGTGCAGTATTAGGATATAAAATGCTTAAAGCCATCGCTGTTAAAGGAAACGGTACAGTTAAAATTCATGATAGAAATCTATTTAATGATTTAGTAAAAAGCTATAGCCACGTTTTGCTTTCGTCTTCTGCTTCTGCAGCATTAAAAAAAGGTGGAACTCATGGTATGGCAGGTGTAGGTGGCTGGAGCGGAAAAGTTCCTACATCTGTAAGAAATCTTCAAGAAGAATATTGGGATTCTGAAAAATCAAAAAAGGTTTCAGAGGAAGCTTATAAACCTTATGAAATAAAACGGACAAATTGCTATAATTGTCCTTTGTCATGCCTTCATTATTATGAAATGGAAAGGGATGGTGAAATCCTTTCCTGTGAAGGGATGCACGCGAACTCAGTAAGAGGTTTTGCTTCCAACTGGGACATTGATGATCCATTTTATGTTCTTAAAATACACTCTCTATGTAATAAACATGGATTAGATGTAGACGGAGTTTCTGCTTCTGTAGCTTGGGCTATAGAATGTTTTGAAGAGGGAATTATAGATGAAAAAGATACCTATGGTCTTAAGCTAAAATGGGGTAATGCGAAAGATCTTGTCAAACTAGTTGAACAGATTGTATATAGAGAAGGTTTTGGTGACATACTTGCTGAAGGTGTTTATAATGCTTCCAGAATCATAGGACGCGACAGTTATAAATACGCCATGCAGATTAAAGGAGTAGGAATAAATGAGCAAGGTGTACACTCTCATAAGGCATGGTCTCTCGGAATTGCTACAAGCACACGAGGAAGCGGACATCTAACAGGTTCTCCTCAGACAGAAAACCGCCAAATACCAAATGAAGTTGGTAAATGGCTTTTCAATTGTGAAGAAGCTGGAATTCCTGGTTCATACAAAGGAAAAGGCAAGTTAGTCGCATGGTATGAAAAATATAAAGCCATTATTGATTCCATAGGAATTTGCTACTTCAATGCAGGATGGTATGAAGTAGCTCTGGCAGATATAAAGCATTTCACAAGGATGTATAAAGCTTTTACAGGCAAAACCGTTACTGATGAAGAACTTTGGACTATTGCAGAAAGAATTATTAATATGGAAAGAGCTTTCAACACTGTACATGCAGGCTTTACAAGAAAAGATGATTATTTGCCTTCAAGGGTTATGGAACAACCTCTTACTGTCGGTCCATTCAAAGGTGAATATATAGATAGAGAAAAATTTGAGAAGATGTTAGATGAATATTACCAGGCCCTAGGTTTATGCAAAGAGAGTGGACTACAAAAAAGAGAAACCATTGAAAAATTGGATATGGATTACATCATAGAATATTTTGAATCTAACGGCATACAAATATAAATTTATTATGCATAAATATATAAGTACTATTGAGTTCAATTGAGGGATTTATTATGGCATAAAAGTATAATAAATCCCTTAATTATTTCACAGTTTGATACTGGCAATCCTTTTTTGTTGTTCCCAGTAAATATCCGCTCCTAATATTCTAAATACTTCTTTCACAGGTACATATATCATGTTGTCTATTATGATTTTATCAATGACCACCAATTCCCCGTTGATTAACAGTTTTATTTCATCCATGCAATATGCTACCTTCTTTTTAAAGGCTTGCCATTTTTCAGGTTCAAGAAACATTTTGGGACACTCTTTCCCTGTTATGTCATAATGTCGGTAAAGATTATCAATATTTAGATTGTATTTTTTCAGCAAGTATGCAGCAAGTTCAACTGTATTCTGATAGGTTTTATTCCAATCTCCATCACTATTGACACACATTTCTACGCCTATGAGAAAATAATTTGGAGAGTAATTATCTTCTTTTATTTTCAAACCTGCAGCAGCGTATTTTTTT
>DUSG01000297.1 GCA_012842725.1 Clostridiales bacterium | reverse complement strand
GTGTTATTATTCATATATAACTCATGGTACTCCTTTGCTAATGTTTTTCTTTGGTTATTAAACATTTTACAATGGATTACCATGAGTTTTCTATATATTACGGCATTTTATTTTACAACTTCCCATTTATTTTTCTTCTTCAATTATTTGCTGTAGCATTTCCTGTTCTTCTTTTGTTAGGCTAGCTCTATATAGTAAATCAGGCCTCTTTAAAAAAGTTTCCTTTATGGACTGATATTTTCTCCATCTTTCAATATTTTCATGATTACCTGAAAGCAATACATCAGGTACCTTCATTCCTCTGAATTCTGCAGGTCTGGTATATTGGGGATACTCTAGCAGCCCATTACTAAAAGTTTCTATCTCGTAAGATTCCCTATCCTTTAATACTCCAGGAATCAATCTTGCTGTAGCATCTACTATAGCCATTGCTGCTATCTCCCCACCTGTAAGGATAAAATCTCCTAATGATATCTCTTCATCAACTAATGCATCAACTACTCTCTGATCAATTCCTTCATAGTGCCCACATATTATTATTATGTTTTTGTAAGTCAACATTTTTTCAGCAATGCTTTGAGAAAAAATCTTTCCTTTTGGACTCATAAGTACCACATGGGCTTTGCTGTCTAATTTCTCATTAATTGCTTCAACTGCAGAAAATATTGGTTCACACTTCATGACCATTCCCAGTCCGCCTCCATAAGGGTAGTCGTCTACTCTCTTATGTTTGTCTTGAGAATAGTCTCTTAAATTGTGAAAATACAATTCAATCAAACCAGCATTTCTAGCTCTGCCAATAATGCTAACTCCTAATACAGCTTCAAACATATCAGGAAACAATGTGATAATATCAAATCTCATCTATACCAAACCTTCCGGCAGCTCAACAATTATGACCTCGTTTTCAATATCTATCTTCTTAAATATGCTTTTTAAACCAGGTATCAGAATTTCCTTGCTATCAGATTTTACTACAAACACATCATTACTACCTGTTTTAAATATGTCGGTAACCTTACCTAGGATTTCTCCTGATTCCGTCATAACTTTAAGACCTATCAGATCACATATTAAATATGCATCCTCAGGCAATTTAATACTATCTCTTCTATGAATTTTTATATATTTATTTCTCAAAGTTTCAGCAGAATTTATATCATCGATATCTTTAAACTTAATTATTACCATATTTTTATGGTATTTAACATCGATAACATCAAAAGTTTTTAATTTATTACCTTCTTCTATATAAACCTGTTTTACTAAATCAAATCTACTTATGTCATCCGTTAAAGGATATACTTTTACTTCTCCTTTAATTCCGTGAGTGCTAACAATTTGTCCAATGGTAATATATTCTACCATAATTTTCACCTATATAGGTTATAATATGGAGGTGAAACATTCCTCCATATTATAATATTTCTACAATTACTTTTTTATCGCTTTTAGCAGCTGCTGATTTAACAACAGTTCTTATAGCCTTCGCTATTCTTCCTTGTTTGCCTATAACTTTTCCCACATCTTCGGGAGCAACACTCAGCTCTATAATTATAGATTTATCACCTTTTATCTCTTTTACTTTTACCTCTTCAGGTTTATCAACTAGAGCCTTTGCAATAACTTCAACTAAATCCTTCAAATCCAACACTCCCAATAGATTTAATATTATTCAATTATCCCTGTTTTTTTCAAAAGTGATTTAACTGTATCTGAAGGTTGAGCTCCATTAGCTAACCACTTTTTGGCTTTCTCGGCATCAATTTTTATTTCTGCTGGATCTGGTATAGGATTATAATAACCTATTTCTTCAATAAACTTACCATCCCTTGGAGATCTTGAATCAGCAACTACAACCCTATAAAACGGTGCCTTCTTGGCTCCCATTCTTCTAAGCCTTATCTTAACTGCCATTTTTTCACCTCCTTCTAAAGTAATAAAAATTTATCTAAAGAAAGGTAGTCTCTTTTTACCTTTCTTAATATCCTTTTCCATATCGGCGAATTGTTTCATCATCTTTCTCATTTGTTCAAAATTCTTAATAACTTTATTTACATCCTGAATGGTTGTTCCACTTCCAAGAGCTATTCTTCTCCTTCGACTTCCGTTTAATATTGAAGGGTCCAATCTTTCTTTCTTTGTCATTGAATTAATAATTGCTTCTACTTTCACTATTTCTCGGTCATCAATTACCAATCCTTTTAGTTTGCTTGTATTAATACCTGGTATCATTTCCATTAACTGGCTTAATGGACCCATCTTCTTCATTTGTTGTAACTGGTCTAGGAAATCTTCAAAGGTAAATTGTTGGCTCCTTATTTTCTTTTCTAATTCTTTTGCCTTTTTCTCATCTATTGCTGACTGGGCTTTTTCAATAAGGCTCAAAACATCACCCATCCCCAATATCCTGGAGGCCATTCTATCAGGATAAAAGGGTTCTAAATCAGACATTTTTTCGCCCATACCAACATACTTGATAGGTTTTCCTGTAACGGCTTTTATTGATAATGCTGCTCCACCTCTGGTATCTCCATCTAATTTTGTCAGTATTATACCATCAAGTCCCAGCTTTTCATTAAAGCTTTGGGCAACATTGACAGCATCCTGTCCTGTCATAGAATCAACAACCAACAATATTTCTGTCGGTTTAATATTTTCTTTTATATCAAAAAGTTCATTCATAAGTTCTTCATTTATATGAAGTCTTCCCGCAGTATCAATTATCAAAACATCATTGCCAGATTTATTGGCAGTTTCTATAGCAGCTTTACATATATCAACTGGTTTGGTTTTATCACCAAGAGTAAAAACATCTACTCCTACTTGTTCTCCAACAACTCTAAGCTGTTTTATTGCCGCTGGTCTATAAATATCACAAGCTACCAATAATGGATTCTTGCCTTGCTTTTTCAGATTTAAAGCTAATTTACCACAGGTTGTGGTTTTTCCAGCTCCCTGAAGTCCTACCATCATAATAACAGTAGGAGGTTTTGGTGAAAAAACAATACGGCTTTGTGTACTTCCCATAAGCTGGGTAAGTTCATCATTTACAATCTTAATAACCTGTTGTCCAGGAGTCAAGCTTTCCATTACTTCTTGACCAACTGCTCTTTCTGTGACCCTAGAAATAAAATCCTTTACAACCTTAAAGTTAACATCAGCTTCCAATAAAGCTAATTTTACTTCCCTCATCGCTTCTTTAACATCTTTTTCGCTTAGTTTACCGCTGCCCCTCAGCTTTTTTAAAGTATCCTGCAGCCTACTGGCTAAACCTTCGAAAGCCATTTAATCTCCTCCCGGAAAGCTTAATCAAGCTTTTCAATAAATATTTTAATCTTTTTCAGCCTATTCTTTATGTCTTCAATATCATCATAACCTTCGTTAATGATTTCATCCAGCATACTTGTAATATCAGACAGTATCTTTTTTTGTTGCAAAAACCTATCCACCAACTTTAATCTGTCTTCGTACTCTTCCAATGTTGCTTCCGCTCTCTTAAGAGTATCATATACCCCTTGCCTGCTTATACCGATTTGTTCAGAAATTTCACTTAGAGACAAATCATGGCCATAATACATTTCAACTATATTTCTTTGTTTATCAGTCAACAATTGACCATAAAAATCAAACAACAACGTTTTTTTTACTACATCCTCTATCATAATAAACACTCCAAAATACCAATGTAAAGGTTTTTGCCTTTACATTGGTATTTTAAATCAAATATTAGTATCTGTCAACAGAATTATTCACCAAACAATGCATTTACAAAATCTTCTTCATTAAATCTCTGTAGATCATCTATCTTTTCTCCAACACCAACATACTTAACAGGGATACCCAATTCCGATTTAATAGCTATTACAATTCCGCCCTTTGCAGTTCCATCTAATTTTGTAAGTACAATTCCAGTAATATCTGCTACTTCCTTGAATACTTTTGCTTGGGTAATTGCATTCTGCCCTGTTGTTGCATCCAAAACCAGATACACTTCCTTATGGGCTTCAGCATATTCCCTGTCTATTACTCTAAATACCTTCTTCAGCTCTTCCATAAGATTCTTCTTATTGTGCAATCTACCTGCGGTATCGCAGATAACTACATCCACTTTTCTTGACTTTGCTGCATTTATAGCATCATAGATAATTGCTGCTGGATCAGAACCTTCCTGATGCTTGATGATGTCTACTTCAGCTCTTTTACTCCATATCTCCAGCTGATCAATAGCAGCTGCTCTAAAAGTATCGGCTGCGGCTATTAGTACTTTTCTACCTGATTTCTTATATATATTTGCCAACTTCCCAATGGAGGTTGTCTTCCCAACACCATTTACCCCTATAACAACAATTATCATAGGATATTTTTCTTCATATGACTCTTTGTTTTCAGACATTATAGCCAAAATTTGCTCCTTAAGTACATTTATTATAGCTTCAGGTTCGTTGATTTTTTCTTCTTTTACTTTTTTTCTTACTCCGTCCATCAATTTCATTGTAGTTTCTACACCGACATCTGAAGTTATAAGTATTTCCTCCAACTCATCAAATAGGTCTTCGTCAACAGACTTAAAGCTGCTAACAACAGAATTAATTCTTTCCACAATATTTTTTCTTGTTTTAAACAAACCATCTTTAAGCTTCCTGAAAAATGTTCCCTTTTCTTCCTTACTGTTATATTCTTCTACATTAGACTCTTCTTCAATTTCTTCATTTAACATGTCTTCTATAGCTTCAACATTTTCAATTTCTCCTTCTTCAGATTTTAAAATTTCTACATCATCAGGTTTATTTTCATTTTTATTAAATAACTTTTTAAAAAAGTTTGCCATATTATTTCCTCCTATAATTTTTAACTGACTTTATCTTCTAGCATAACAGATAATAGTTTTGAAGTACCTGTATCGTCCATAGTTACACCATAGAGGCAATCTGCGACTTCCATACTTCCTTTTCTATGAGTTATGATTATAAATTGCGTTGAAAACTCTTTCAAAAATGCTGCATATCTACCTACGTTTGCATCATCTAATGCAGAATCTATTTCATCCAATACACAAAATGGAGCAGGCTTCATTTTTAAAATAGCAAATAAAAGGGCTATGGCTGTAAGCGCTCTCTCTCCACCGGATAACAACATAAGGTTTTGCAATTTTTTACCCGGGGGTTTGGCTATTATTTCAATATCTGAATTCAGCACATCACTATCATCTGATAAAACTACGCGAGCTTCTCCACCACCAAAAAGTTTTACAAACACTTCATTGAAATTCTTGTTTATCTTATTGAATTCTTCAATAAATTGTTTTTTCATATATCTTGTTATTTCATCTATTACTTTAATCAATGATTCTTTTGCATTTACCATATCGTTTAATTGTTTTTTCAAGAATTCATATCTATTATTGAGTTTCTCAAATTCCTCAACTGCATTTACATTTATTGTTCCCAAACTTCTAATTTCTTCCTTTAATTCTTCGCATCTTTTGGCGCTCTTGCTTATGTTAAAATCCTCAACTCTTAATTCCATTGCCTTTCTATAACTCAGCTCATAATTATCCAATAGTTTAAATTCCATATTTTCTATTTCCATCTCTATTTTAACTTTCACCATATCTGTCTTGTGTATATTGTTTTGTATATTGTTTAGTTCCTGTTGCAATAAATCAATCTCTTCTTCTATTTCTTCTAAGTGCTTTGATTCTTTATTCTTTACTTGTTCTAAGTCGTCTAATTGTTGCTTTTTCTCATCATGTTTCGCAATTATATCTTCAATAATTTTTTTATTTTCAGCAATCTTTTCATCAATCAATATCAACTGAGTTTCAGTCTCTTTAACTTCATTACCTATTTTCTCGATTTTAGCTTCTATTTCATCGAGGTTTATCTTATTTCTTTCAATATTTTGTTCAATTGATAAAATTTGCTGTTTAAGTTGAGCTTCTTTAATTTTTAATGTCATTATATGATCACTGAATTCTTTGCTTTGTTCTTTTTGAGCTTTCAAATTTTCTTGCATTTTTAATATATTTTCTTCAATAGAAGCAATCTTATCTTTGATATCCTCTAATTCCTTTTCTGTTGAAAAAATACTATCATCTATTCTCCTTTTTTCTAAATTCAATTCTTCTATTTCTTTTTCATTTATAGATATTTTGCTTTTTATCACTTCCATATCATTATTTATGATTATGTTTTTATTTTTCTTGTTATTTATTTCGATTTCAAAGCTATGATGCGTTTCAATGCAATGTTTCAAATCATTATCATACAGAACTATCTTATCTTTTTGTATTTCTATGTTTTTACTTAAATTATCCAGCTCTCTCAATAAAAGAGAATACTCCTTTTTTAACTCTTTAATCTGACTCTTTCTTGTTATTATATTTGAAGCATTCGGGGTTAAACTACCTCCTGTTATAGCTCCGCCAGAACTTATTAATTCTCCTTCCAAAGTTACAATTCTATATGAATAATTTGAAGCTTTAGCAAGTTCTATCGCATTCTTCAAATTGTCAACTATAACTACTCTTCCCAAAAGATAATATATTATATTTCTAAATTCTCTATCATAACTGACTATATCTGCTGCAATTCCTAGTACTCCAGGCATTTTTAAATACTTCATTTCATGCTGCTCTAAATTTTTTGGTTTAATTGATCTTATAGGAAGAAAAGTTGCTCTACCAAGTTTATTTTTCTTCAAATACTCAATAAGTGATTTTGCATCTTCTTCATCATTGGTTATAATGTTTTGTATAGTTGAGCCCAGAGCAACTTCTATAGCTACAGCATAATCTGAATTTACCGAAATAATTTCTCCAACTGCACCACGGAGACCGGAAACATTTTTCTTAATATCATGATGATTAATTAAAATTGATTTTACAGCTTTATTATATCCTCCGAAGTCTCTTTCCATTTCTTCCAGCAATTTTAACCTTGATATAATATTATCTCTTTTGGATCTGGTCTCTATTAAACGTTCTTCCAACTCTTTTACTGATTCTTCCACTTTTTGTTTTTCATTTTTTAATTCTTTTTCTCTTTCAATAATTTTACTTATATTGTTTTCTATATCTGCAATTTCTTCTTTATTATTATTGAGCAATGATATTTTACTCTCATATTGACCTGCAAGTAATTCATTATCAATACTCAATTGGCTTAATCTTTTTTCCAAATTGTTTTTTAGCGATATCAGACTGTTTATTTTGTTTTTCTTATCTGAGGCTTTGTTGAGCAACTCAATATGACTGGCTTTTAATTCTTCTGTTTTTTGCTCTAATTCATCAATTGATGAATACTTATTTTTATATTCATGTTCTTTATTTATTATCTCGTCTAATAAATCTCTGGCTTGTCCCTTATGCAAAGTCAGAGTTTTATTTTCTTCTTCCAAACTAGAAAGAATATTATCCTTTTGCAGCTTTAAGCTTTCTTCTTCTTTACAAAGTTTATCCAAGGTTAGCTTCAAGAATGATTTCTTTTCCTCAAGGAGTTTGCCTTCTCCTTCTAATTTTTCTTTTAGATTAATGTAACTATATATTTCATTATTTATTGATTGGATTGTGTTTTCCAATTCTTTAATTAATAATTTTTGCTCGGATTTATATTGATTATTTTTTTCAATATCGGATTCTTTTTCAACAAGTAATTTTCTGAGTTCTTCAAGTTTAGCAATTGTTTCATTAAGTTTTTCTTTATTTTTCTCTATGTTGTTTATTATAAGATTAACTTCAAGAACTTTTAGTTCTTCCATCATTTTTATGTATTTTCTTGCTACATCTGCTTGTTGCTTTAAAGGAGTTAATTGGTTACTAATTTCATATATTATATCTTCCAATCTCTCAATGTTTTTTTCTGTTTGTTCAAGCTTTTTTTCAGATTCAGCTTTTCTATGTTTGTACTTCGTAATTCCAGCTGCTTCCTCAAAAATAATTCTTCTCCCGTCAGACTTATTATTTAGAATTTCATCAATTCGCCCTTGACCAATGATAGAATAACCTTCTTTACCCATTCCTGTATCCATAAGCATTTCAATGATATCTTTTAATCTGCACTGTGTTTTATTTATGTAATATTCGCTTTCACCTGAACGATACATTCTCCGAGTTATACTTATTTCATTAAAATCCATATCAATAGCTCTGTCGCTGTTATCTAATACTAAAGTAACTTCTGCAAAACCTGAAGCTTTTTTCTTATCGCTACCAGCAAAAATAACATCCTCCATCTTGTTGCCTCTAAGAATTTTTACACTTTGCTCACCTATAACCCATCTAATTGCATCAGCAATGTTACTTTTACCACTACCATTTGGGCCTACTATTGCGTTTATTGCATTTGTAAATTTTATATTTGTTTTTTCTGAAAAGGATTTAAAACCTATAATTTCTAACTCTTTAAGAAACATATAGACACTCCCAAATATGTAAATTCAATGATGCAATATTTTAATTCTAACATATGTTAAGTAAGTTGAAAAGTTAAAGCCTGCTGCAGAAGCAGCAGGCTTTAACTTTT
>DUSG01000056.1 GCA_012842725.1 Clostridiales bacterium | reverse complement strand
GAAATGAGGATAAGCAATTTTTTAATATGGCAGAGTGCTTATAGCGAGTTTTATTTTACAAAGACATTATGGCCAGACTTTACAAAAGAAGATTTAGATAAAGCCATTAACGAGTATGCAAAAAGAGACAGACGCTTCGGTGGTGTCTGATGATGGAGGATGTATATGTTAAAAACTAGAATAATAAGCGCTTTTTTTGGTTTACCAATAATAATAGCTATCCTGTTATTAGGTGGAAAATTACTATATTTATTTGTTTTTTTACTTTCTTTAATGGGTTTATATGAGTATTATAAGGCATTTTTACATATAGACTACAAACCTATTACTTGGATTGGATATTTAATAACAGTTATTTATTATATACAACTTTCTATAAGCAAATTTAATTTTGTTTCTTTTACTGTATTAATCTTTATTGCACTGCTGATTATATTCTGGGAGATTATAAAAAAGGGATATAATGTATTGAATGTGGCTATAACAGTATTGGGGATTATTTATGTACCGTTTTTGTTTAGCTATCTATTATTTATTTATAACAGCCAATTCGGAAAGTTTTTTATTTGGTTACCCTTTTTAACAGCATGGTTATCTGATACTGGTGGATATTTTATAGGAAGTTATTTCGGTAGGAATAAACTATGCCCTGATTTAAGTCCTAAAAAAACAATGGAAGGTGCTGTTGGAGGGATTATAGCAAGTGGATTAGTTACTGCAATTATTGGTGTTATATTCAATAATGCAGGCATTAAGTTAAATGTAATACACTATTTGGTTTTAGGTTTGATCTGTGGAATTACGTCTATTCTAGGAGACTTATCTGCTTCTTCTATAAAAAGATTTACAAAGCTCAAAGATTATGGCAATATTATTCCAGGTCATGGAGGAATTCTTGATAGATTTGATAGCATATTGTTTACTGCTCCTACAGTATTTATTTATATAACTATAATTAACAAACTAATATAAGGAGTGTAATATGAAGAACATAACAATACTTGGTTCAACAGGTTCTATAGGAACTCAGGCTTTAGATGTTATAAGAAAAAACAGAAAAGATTTTAATGTATCTGCATTAACCACTAATTCAAATATAAAAATATTATATGATCAGGTGCTTGAGTTTAATCCTGATATTGTTGTTATCGTAGATTATAATAAATATAAAGAATTTAAAACAATGATATCTAATAAGGATATAAAAACACAGATTCTTTTTGGTGAAGAAGGCTTAATAGAAGCAGCTATTTATGATAAAGCAGATATTATTTTATCTTCAATAGTTGGTATAGCTGGCCTTAAACCAACCTTTGAAGCTGTTAAAAAAGGCAAAACTATAGCGCTTGCAAATAAAGAAACCATGGTAACTGCAGGCAGAATAATTACTGAGATGGCAAAAGAAAGTAATTCAACCATAATACCAGTTGACAGTGAACATTCAGCAATATTCCAGTGTATAGGAAAAGAAAGAAAATATGTATCAAGAATTATCCTTACCGCTTCTGGAGGGCCTTTTAGAAATAAAACACTACAAGAACTGAAGAGTGTTACGGTTTCAGATGCTTTAAAACATCCAAATTGGAATATGGGTAAAAAGATTACAGTAGATTCTGCCACATTAATGAACAAGGGATTAGAAGTTATAGAAGCAAGATGGTTATTTGACATAGAATCTGAATATATTGATGTAATTATTCATCCTGAGAGCATAATTCATTCTATGGTAGAATTTATTGATGGAGTTATTTTAGCTCAATTAGGTATTCCAGATATGAGAATACCAATTAAATATTCTTTTACATATCCTGAGAGAACATTGGGCTATGTTGCCAGATTGGATTTTTCTAAAATAAAAAACTTAAATTTTGAAACACCTGATGTTGTTAGATTTCCATGTCTTAAACTTGCTTATGATGCTTTAAAAAGTGGTGACAGCAGTTGTATAGTACTTAACGGTGCTAATGAAGTTGCTGTAAACTTGTTTCTTCAAGGGAAAATAGGTTTTACAGATATTTACTATATCGTAGCAGGTGTTTTAGAGAAACATATTAATGTGGAAATCAAAAGTATAGAAGATGTATTGGAAATAGATAATTGGGCAAGAAAAATTGCGTATGAATTGTATAATAAGAGGTGAATAGTATGAATTTAGTGAATGTAGTGGCATCAGTACTAGTTTTTGCTACTATTGTCATGATACATGAATTGGGTCATTTTGTTATAGCAAAACTTTCTGGTATTAGAGTGGAAGAATTTGCTATTGGAATGGGTCCTAAGATTTTTGGAAAAAAGAAAGGCGAAACTTTATATTCTCTTAGGTCAATACCAATCGGAGGATATTGTAAGATGACTGGAGAAGATGAGTCATCAGACGACATAAAAGCTTTTAATAATAAACCTTTACATATAAGAATGGCAGTTATTCTTTTTGGCCCTTTAATGAACTTTTTATTGGCAATGCTTATATTTTCTCTAGTAATAACTCAAAGTACAGTAATAAATGAAGTTGTCCAAGGCAAACCCGCTTATACTGCAGGTCTACAAAAGGGTGATAAAATAATAGAAATAAATGGTAAGAAAACAGAAGATTGGAATAGCATAAAACAGAGTATTTCATCTAACCCTAATACTCCAATAAATATTACTTTCGAAAGAAAAAAAGAAATCAAAAATGTTACTGTAACACCAATAGTTGATGATGAAACAAAAGATGTTATAATTGGTATAACACCATCCCTTAAGATAGAAGGCATATCATTGAAAAACGGTTTTAGATGGGCATTAGAGATGTCAAAAGCTATGCTGGATTTTTTAGGTAAACTTTTTACAGGAAAAGCTTCTACAGATGAGGTATCTGGACCTGTTGGTATAATAGTGTTTATAAATGAAGCTGCAAAATTTGGTTTTCTATATCTTTTAAACTTAACTGCTTTTTTGAGTTTGAATCTTGCAATAATTAACTTGTTGCCAATACCAGCTCTGGATGGCGGTAGATTGTTATTTTTACTTATCGAGCTTATAAGACGAAAACCAATAGAAGCAGAAAAAGAAGGCTTTATTAACTTTATTGGATTTGTGGCATTGATGATTCTTGCTGTTATAATAGCATATAAAGATTTAATAAAATTTGGTATATTAAATTTTTTTAGGTAGGTAGTAGTATGAGGAGAAAAACAAAAATAGTAAGAGTTGGTAATGTTGAAATAGGTGGAGGAAAAAGGATAGTTGTACAATCTATGACAAATACTAAAACTGAGGATATAAACGAGACAGTAAAACAAATAAAAGAGCTTGAAGATGTAGGATGTGAAATTATTAGAGTAGCTGTTCCAACATTTGAAGCAGCAGAAGCTATAAAAGTTATAAAAAAGCATATAAATTTACCTATTGTTGCAGATATACATTTCGATTATAGATTGGCCATAGCTTCAATGGAAAATGGAGCCGATAAAATAAGGATAAATCCTGGTAATATAGGAGGCAGAGAAAGGCTAAAATCAATAGTAAAAGTTGCAAAAGAAAGAAATATTCCCATCAGAGTAGGAGTAAATTCTGGGTCTCTTGAAAAAGATCTTTTAGAAAAATATAGTGGTCCTAAGCCCGAAGCTATGGTTGAAAGTGCATTAAGGAATATCAAGATGATTGAGGAACTTGATTATGATCAAATTATAATTTCTATTAAATCAACCAGCGTATTGGATACCATAGAAAGCTATAAACGTATATCTTCTATTGTTGATTATCCTCTCCATATTGGTATAACGGAAGCTGGAACAATAAGTAAGGGAGCAATAAAATCAGCAATAGGTATTGGAATCCTTCTGTATCAAGGAATTGGTGATACAGTGAGAGTGTCATTAACAGGCAATCCAAAAGAAGAGGTATATGTAGCATATGAAATTTTAAAGAATTTGGAACTTACAGACTCCGGTATTGATATTATATCATGTCCGACATGTGGTAGATGTTCCGTGGATTTAGTAAGTATTGCCAATGAAATTGAAAAGAGAGTAGAAAGTTTAAAAACAAAAAAGAAAATAAAAGTTGCAGTTATGGGTTGTGCAGTTAATGGACCAGGTGAGGCTAAGGATGCAGATATTGGGATTGCTGGTGGTAATGGGGAATACTTGCTTTTTATAAAAGGAAAACCAGTAAGAAAAATCAATGAGGATTCTGCTATAGATGTTTTAATGGAAGAAATAGAGAAAATCATTGAATGAACTTAGGGGGTATAAGTATGGCTGTAACAGCAATTATACCTGCATATAATGAAGAGAAAACCATTGGAGATGTATTAAAAGTTGTTTGCAATATGTCTTTAATTGATCAAGTTATAGTAGTAAGTGATGGTTCTTGGGACAATACAGCTAATATAGCAAAAAAACATGGCGCAAAAGTAATTGAGCTTAAAGAAAATATTGGCAAAGGAGGAGCTGTGAAAGTAGGAGTAAAAGAATGCGACTCTGATATAGTCTTACTATTAGATGCTGATTTAATCGGATTAAAAGATGAACATATATTTAATTTATTAACTCCAGTGATAAATCAAGAAGCAGATATGACTGTAGGAATTTTCAAACATGGAAGAATCATAACGGATATTGCACAGAAGATTGCTCCTCATCTTTCGGGTCAAAGAGCTTTAAGAAGGTATATAATAGAAGAATTAGAAGACTTGGATATAACTAGATATGGAATAGAAGTTTCATTGACTGTACACGTCAATAGAAAATCTTATAGAACATTGGAGGTATATTTAGAAGATATCACTCATTTAACAAAGGAGGAAAAATTAGGTATAATCAGTGGATTTTCCTCCAGGTTAAAAATGTATATGGATATAATTAAAGTATTGAGTAAAACTTTAATGCATTAAAAAAACTATGATTAACTGGTGATAAAATGCAGACAAAAGTTAAAAAAAGTAACGATTACATAAGTATAATAAGAAATATGTTTGATATAAAAAAAGTCATAGTATATCCAAAAAAAAGAATATGGGAATTGTATGTAAAACCTGAAGGATTGATTGATGTAAATTATCTAAAATCAATAGAAAATAATTTAGCAAAAGAGTATGATTTATTCCAACTGAAACTTGTATTAATAGACAATGTAAAAACAGTAAGCACTGATAATAATATTAAAGATTCTTTAAACCATATATTGAATATTATCTATGATGAAAATCCTAGTTTTATTGGTTTTCTAAGTGATTGTTCCATTGAGTATACTGAGGATGAAGTTCAAATTACATTAAATTCTAAAGCTTCTTATGATTATGTAATGGAAAAAAAATTATGTCAGATGATCAAAGAAAAAGCTTTAGAGCTATATGGAATTGATATAAATATTGAATGTAAATATGCTGATGATGGAATCGATTATGATGAATATATTCAATCTATTTTAAAAGAAGAAGAAAAACTAATTGCTGAAACTTTAGAACTTAGTGAAAATAATAATGATAACAATAATGTAGAAAAAAACAATACTGTAACAAAAAATCCAGTTATTTATGGTAAAGCTTTTTCTGACGACATAATTACATCTATAGATGATTTAAATGAAGAATCAGGTAGGGTTGTAATAAAAGGAAAGATATTTCATTTAGATAGCAAAGTATTGAATAACGAAAGAAAAATAATAAATATTTATGTTACTGATTATTCAAATTCGATAATATGTAAACTGTTTTTAAAGGAAGATGAAAAGTTAGAAGAAATAGAAAACAGACTTAGTCCTGGCAGCTGGGTCAGAATTAAGGGTGATATACACTTAGACACTTACAATAAAGAAGTTGTACTATACCCGATAAGTATAATGGAAGAAGAAAATAAACAAAGAAAAGATAATGCTGCTAATAAAAGAATAGAACTACATGCCCATACATCTATGAGTGCTATGGATGGGGTAGTAACAGCTACAGCACTAGTTAAAAGAGCTAAGGAATGGGGCCATAACGCAATTGCAATAACGGATCACGGTGTGGTACAAGCTTTTCCAGAAGCTTATGAAGCAGGGAAAAAGTATGGTGTTAAAATAATTTATGGTGTAGAAGGATATTTAGTAAATGATGGTACTCCTATTGTTTATAACGATATTGACTATAGTTTCGACGATGAATATGTTGCATTTGACATAGAAACAACCGGTCTAAACAATGTAAATGATAAAATAACGGAAATCGGTGCTGTATTAATCAAAAATAGAAAGATTGTGTCCACATTTTCTACTTTAATAAATCCTGGTATTCCTATACCGGAGAAGATACAAAACTTAACCGGTATAACAGACGAAATGGTAGCAGATGCTCCATCTATTGAAGAGGTATTGCCACAATTCTTAGGTTTTGTAGGCGAAAGACCATTGGTTGCACATAACGCTCTGTTTGATGTTGGTTTCATTAAACACGGAGCTTCTATGTTAGGATTAAGTCTCAACAATCCTGTATTAGATACATTACAGCTATCTAGAAATCTGTTACCTATAAACAAACATAAGCTAAACAATTTATGTGATTATTTTAATATAAAACTGGAAAATCATCATAGAGCTACTGATGATGCAACAGCAGTTGCCCATGTACTTTTGGAGATGTTTAAATTACTTGAAGAAAAAGATATTAGGTCTTTAAGTGAAATAAATAATTTAACTAAAGAAGATAAGAATCTAAAAACATCAGAATCTTACCACATTATTATTCTGGTTAAAAATCAAGAAGGATTAAAAAATCTTTATAAATTAATCTCTATATCTCATCTGGATCATTTTTATAAAAAACCAAGGATTTTGAAGAGCCAGCTTATGAAATATAGAGAAGGATTAATTATTGGGTCTGCCTGTGAATCAGGAGAAATTTTTCAATCAATACTGAATAATGTCGATAAAAGTATTTTGCTTGAAAGAGCAAAATTATATGATTACTTGGAAATTCAGCCATTAGCTAATAATGAATTCATGATTAGAAACGGCACTATTGATAAGAAAGGACTCATCGAAATAAATAAGAAGATTTATGAGTTGGGCAAAAAGCTTAATAAACCAGTTGTAGCTACAGGCGATGTACATTTTCTTGAACCTGAAGACGAAGTTTTCAGAAGAATACTGATGGCTGTTCAAGGTTATAGCGATGCAGATGACCAAGCACCATTATATTTTAAAACTACTGAAGAAATGTTGGAAGAGTTTAGTTATTTCGATAAAGAGATTGCTTATGAAATTGTCGTAGAGAATCCATCTAAAATAGCTAGCAATATAGAAGATGTAATACCAATACCAGAAGAGACTTTTCCTCCAAAAATTGACGGCGCTGATGAACAAGTAAGAGAAATGACAATGAACAAAGCCCACAGTATCTATGGTGATAATTTGCCAAAGATAGTGGAAGAGCGCTTGAATAAAGAATTAAATTCAATTATAAACAATGGTTACGCAGTTTTATATTTAATCGCTCATAAACTTGTAACAAAATCAATGAAAGACGGATATCTGGTAGGTTCTAGAGGTTCAGTAGGTTCATCTCTTGTTGCAATGATGTGTGATATAACAGAGGTTAATCCTCTTCCTCCACATTATATATGCGAAAAATGCAAGTACTCGCAATTTTTTACTGATGGAAGCATAGGTTCAGGTGTTGATTTGCCAGATAAAGAATGTCCACATTGTAAAAGCATGTTAAAAAAAGATGGATATGATATACCATTTGAAACTTTCCTAGGCTTTGAAGGAGATAAAGAACCGGATATCGACCTGAACTTTGCAGGCGAATATCAACCTGTTGCACATAAATATACTGAAGAACTATTTGGGAAAGGCCATGTCTTTAGAGCAGGAACAATAGGAACCATAGCTGAAAAAACAGCATATGGTTTTGTGAAAAAATATTTCGAAATAAAAGGGAAAAAACTAAATAGTGCTGAAGCAAAAAGATTAATTGACGGTTGTACAGGAATTAAAAGAACAACCGGTCAACACCCTGGGGGAGTAATGATAGTCCCCTCTGATAAAGAAATTTATGAATTTACACCTATTCAGCACCCAGCTGATGATACTGATTCTTCAGTAATCACAACCCACTTTGATTATCATTCTATAAGCGGGAGATTGCTTAAATTAGATATTTTAGGGCATGATGTACCTACAATAATAAAAATGTTAGAAGATATTACAGGTGTACCAGCTCAAAGCATCAGACTGGATGACAAAAAGACTATGAGTATTTTTACTTCAACAGAAGCTTTAGGAGTGGATTTAAAAGAAATAGACTGTGAAGTGGGAAGTCTAGGTATACCTGAGTTTGGAACAAAGTTTGTTAGACAAATGTTAATGGATACAAAGCCTTCAACCTTTGCAGAGTTATTAAGGATATCGGGATTGTCTCATGGTACTGATGTTTGGCTCAATAACGCACAAGATATTATAAGAAGCGGTAAAGCTACATTAAAAGATGTAATCTCAACCAGAGACGATATAATGTTGTACCTTATTTATAATGGAATTGAACCAAAACTTGCTTTTAAAACAGCAGAAAGTGTCAGAAAGGGTAAAGGTTTGAGTCCTGAATCTGAAGAAGAGATGCGGAAAAAAGGTATACCTGAATGGTATATAAACTCATGCAAAACTATAAAATATTTATTTCCTAAAGCTCATGCAACGGCTTATGTAATGATGTCATTCAGAATAGCATACTATAAAGTATATTATCCGGAAGCTTTTTATGCTACATATTTTACTGTCAGGATAGAAGATTTTGATGCAGATTTATTTATTAAAGGAAAAAATTTCGTCAAAGCAAAATGGATTGAATTGAACAAATTAGGGAATAATGCAAGTGCAAAAGAAAAAAATTTGATGACTTTGACAGAAGTGGTTTATGAAATGTATTGCAGGGGTATAAAGTTATTACCTGTTGATTTATACAAATCAGAAGCAGATAAATTTTTAGTAACAGACGAAGGAATTAGACCACCACTTAGAGCTTTGCAGGGTTTAGGTCAAAATGCTGCTTTAAGCATTGTGAAAGAAAGAGAAAAATACCCTTTTATTTCTGTAGAAGATTTAAGAGAACGAGCAAAACTCTCAAAAACTGTTATTGAAATTATGAAAAATCATGGTTGTTTAGATGGATTACCCGAAAATAATCAGTTGAGCTTATTTTAACCTTGCATGAGAATGTAAACAATGATATAATTTTTCTGGACTTAAATTTATTATTTTCAATTAGAGTGGGTATCTCCCACTCTTTCCTATTATAAATATAATATTTTTACCTCGTTATACTTTTCTAGTTAAATGAGGATATTAATTATATAATTGGGAGGAGTTAGATTGAATAAGAAAGTTGAAGATATATTATATGAGTTAAGTATGCCAATTCTAGAAAAATATAATTTCGAGTTTGTTGATGCAGAATATAAGAAAGAAGGTGGGCAGTGGTATCTTAGGTTATTTATAGATAAAGAAGGTGGCATAACCATAGATGATTGTCAATTAGTAAGTGAGGAATTAAGTGTTAAACTAGATGAGGTTGATCCCATAGATCATTCTTATATATTTGAGGTATCTTCACCAGGAATTGACAGGCCATTAAAAACTGAAAGAGATTTTAAAAAGAATTTAAACAAAGAATTAGAAATAAAGTTTTATGAACCTTACGAAGGGAAAAAAACTATTGAAGCAATCTTATTAGATTTTGATGATAATAAAGTAGTACTAAATTTCAATGGTAAAATTATCGAAGTTGATAGAAAGATGATAGCTGTAATGAGACCTACAATAAAATTTTAAGGAGGGTTAAAACTAAATGAACGGGGAGTTTCTCCAAGCAATCCAACAGATTGCTAAGGAAAAGGGGATAAAAGAAGATGTGCTATTTGAAGCTATAAATTCAGCATTAGTAAGTGCATACAAAAAAAATTATGGAACTGCACAAAATGTGAGAGTTGCTATAAATAGAGAAAGCGGTGATGTTGAAGTATTTGCAAGAAAAACTGTAGTTGAAACTGTTAATAACGAATTGCTAGAAATAAGCCTTGAAGATGCAAAAAGTATAAATAAAAACTATAAAATTGGAGATATAGTAGAGATTAAAGTTACTCCAAAGAATTTTGGAAGAATTGCTGCGCAAACAGCTAAACAAGTGGTTGTACAACGTATTAGAGAAGCTGAAAGAATAAATATCTATGAAGAATTTATTAATAAGGAAGATGAGATTGTAACTGGATTAGTTCAAAGAAAAGAAAAAAATAATGTTTATATAGATCTTGGTAGAACAGAAGCTATTCTGGGTCCAAATGAGCAAACTCCTGGAGAAACATATAATGTTGGTGACAGGATAAAAACTTATGTGGTGGAAGTCAAAAAAACAACTAAAGGACCACAAGTAATTTTATCAAGAACTCATCCAAGTTTGGTTAAAAGGCTGTTTGAATTAGAAGTGCCAGAGATAAGAGATGGTATAGTAGAGATAAAAGCTATATCAAGAGAAGCAGGTTCAAGAACAAAAATAGCAGTATATTCACACGATGAAAATATAGATGCTGTTGGTGCTTGCGTTGGTCAGAAAGGACAAAGAGTTCAGGTTATAGTTGATGAATTAAGAGGGGAAAAGATAGATATTATTGAATGGAGTAGTGATTTAGCGGAATTTGTAGCCAGCGCATTAAGTCCTGCAAAAGTGATTAGTGTATCTATCAACAAAGAAGAAAATATTGCTAATGTTGTTGTTAGTGATTCACAGTTATCATTAGCTATTGGTAAGGAAGGGCAAAATGCAAGATTAGCGGCAAAGCTTACAGGCTGTAAAATTGATATCAAAAGCGAATCTCAAGTCACATCGATGGAATAAGAGGGTGGTTTGATGGTGAAAAAGAAAATTCCCATGAGAACATGCTTAGGATGCAATGAAAAGAAACCTAAAAAGGAAATGATAAGAATAGTGAGAAGTCCGGAAGGCATTATATTTATAGATTTAAAAGGTAAAGCATCAGGTAGGGGGTGCTATATATGCCCCACTATTGAATGTTTTGAAAATGCAATAAAAGCTAAAAGCATAGAACGTTCATTGGAAACAAATATTGATGATCAATTAATTGAAACTCTAAAGGAGCAAATTCTATCAAATGAAGAATCGGAATAAGATATTAACCATGATAGGTTTTGCATATAAATCAGGAAAAGTAATATCAGGTCAAGACCCAATAAAGCTTGCGTTAAGAAAGAGAAAAATAAAATTACTGATAATAGCTGAAGATGCTTCTAATAATACGAAAGATAAGTTTACAAATTCGGCACGTTATTATAATGTTCCATACTTTGTATGCTTAACAAAGGAAGAATTAAGTATGAGTCTGGGACGAAAAATTAGATCTGTTATTGGTATAATAGATGAAAACTTTGCTAAAGTTTTGATAAGTTTATTGGAAAATAACCAATAAAAATTGGGGGTGAATTATTTGGGTAAAAAGAGATTATATGAGTTAGCTAAAGAGTTAGGATTGTCCAGCAAAGAATTAATTGCTAAAGCAAAAGAAATAAATATTAATATAAATAATCATATGAGTAATATTGAAAGCGATGAAGAAAAACTTATCAGGGATTTATTTTTAAAAAAAGAAGAAGAAAAAAAGGAAGATAAAAAGATAGATAGAAAAGCTGTTACATCTACTGATATAAAAAATAAGAATATGTCAAATTACTACAATACTAAAAAAAATATTAAAAAAGAAGAGAATGTGTTTAATGATTCTTATATAAATGATGACTATGAAAAAGAATATAGCAATGATAAAACATCAAAAAAAATAAGAAAGATATCGCAAAGCAAAAAAAGTGAAAACAATAAAAAGAAAGTTAATATAAAATGGGATAAAAAGAAGGAAAAGAAAACTTCTGAAAATCAACCCAAAAATGATGAACCTATAATATCAAAAAAGCCAATAAAAATTGGAAGTTCCATATCTGTTAAAGAACTTAGCGAAAAAATCGGAAAATCTGTTGCAGAGATAATAAAAAAATTATTACTTCTTGGTATTGTTGCAACAATTAATCAAGAAATAGATTTTGATACAGCATCATTAATTGCTGATGAATTTGGAATCAAAATTGAAAAAGCGATAGAAAAAGATGATGAAGAATTACTTTTGCAAGAAGAAGAAGATAGGGAAGAAGATTTAAAACCAAGACCACCTGTTGTAACAATAATGGGTCACGTTGATCACGGAAAAACATCACTTCTGGACGCTATTAGACAAACTAATGTAATTGCTACAGAAGCTGGAGGTATTACACAACATATAGGAGCCTATATGGTTAATATTGATGGAAAAAAAATTACCTTCCTTGATACACCCGGGCACGAAGCTTTTACAGCTATGAGAGCAAGAGGTGCGAAAGTTACAGATATAGCTGTCTTAGTTGTTGCAGCGGATGATGGCGTTATGCCCCAGACAATAGAAGCGATAAATCATGCCAAGGCAGCAAATGTAACTATTATTGTTGCAATAAATAAAATAGATAAATCTGGTGCTAATCCTGATAGAGTAAAACAAGAGCTGACAGAACATGGTCTTATACCGGAAGATTGGGGCGGAGATACAATTTGTGTACCTGTATCTGCAAAAAAGAAAATAGGTATAGAAAATCTTTTAGAGATGATATTATTAGTTGCAGAGATGCAAGAGCTAAAAGCTAATCCTAATAAAAAAGCGAGAGGAACTGTTATTGAGGCAAAACTGGATAAAAGCAGAGGACCGGTTGCAACTGTTTTGATACAAAATGGTACTTTAAATATCGGTGACTATTTTATTGTAGGAAATACTTATGGTAAAGTAAGAACTATGACAGATGATAAAGGAAAAAATGTAAAAAAAGCAGGTCCATCAATGCCTGTAGAGATAACAGGTTTATCTGAAGTTCCTGATGCTGGTGATATATTTATTACAGTAAATGACGAAAAAACAGCTAGAACGATATCGGAAAAAAGAAAAGAAAAATATCGTGAAGAACATCTGCAAAGTAGTCAAAAAATTTCATTGGATGATTTATTCAATCAGATACAGGCAGGTAAAGTCAAGGAATTAAACATCATTATTAAAGCAGATGTACAAGGTTCTGTTGAGGCATTAAAACAATCATTAGAAAAACTAAGTAATGATGAAGTAAAAATAAAAGCAATTCACGGTGGTGTAGGTGCAATTACAGAAACTGATGTTATGTTTGCATCTGCTTCCAATGCTATAATAATAGGATTTAATGTTAGACCTCAACCTTCAGCAGCAACGTTGGCAGAAAAACATAAAGTTGATATCAGATTGTATAGAGTAATATATGATGCTATAGAAGATATGCAATCTGCGATGAAAGGAATGTTAGAACCAGAATATAAGGAAGTTGTAACAGGTCATGCTGAAGTTAGAGCCATATTTAAAGCTTCCAGTGTTGGTACAATAGCAGGATGCTATGTAACTGATGGTAAGGTAAATAGAAATAATGAAGCAAGAGTTATTAGAGATGGAGTAGTTATATACGAAGGGAAAATAGCTTCCTTAAAACGATTTAAAGATGATGCCAGAGAAGTAAATGCAGGTTTTGAATGCGGAATAACTCTGGAAAAATTTAATGACATAAAAGAAGGAGATATAATCGAAACTTATACAATGGAGGCTGTACCAAGAAAATAAATAAGCAGGTGATTAAAGATGTCTGTACAAAGATTAAATCGTATATCTGAAGAAATTAAAAGAGAAATAAGTAAAATAATCATGAACGAATTGAAAGATCCGCGAATTTCAGCTATGTGCAGTATTGTTTCAGTTGAAACAACTCCGGACATAAAATATGCAAAGGTATATGTCAGCATATACGGTAATAAAGAAGAAAAAGAAAGAACTTTTGAAGGATTAAAAAATGCTAGTGGGTTTATTCGAAAAAGACTTGGCGAAGAAATAAAAATAAGATATCTCCCAGAAATCCAGTTTGTATTAGATGAATCCATAGAGCATGGTGTGAGAATTTCTGAAATTTTGAACAGAATTAAGAAACAGGAAGAAGGAAAAAACATTGATTAATAAAAAAGTGGTAAAGTTAATTAATGATAGTAGAAACATTGCCATACTGTCTCATATCATGCCTGATGGAGACAATATAGGTTCTTGTCTTGCATTATATAATTCTCTTATAAAGATGGATAAGAATCCATTAGTTATACTAGATGATGACGTACCTGAAATCTATAAATTTCTTAAAAATTCCGATAAAATTGTAAAACCTGAAAAGGAATACGAGTTTGATTTAGTAATAGTACTAGATTGTGGGGATGCTGAAAGACTTGGCAAAAGTGTAAAGTACTTAAAAAATGGCAATGTGATAAATATTGATCATCATATTAACAATACAAGGTTTGGTCATATTAATTTAATTGATGAAACTGCTGCTGCAACAGCTGAAATTGTATACAAGTTAATTAAAGAATTTGATATACAATTGGATATAGACATTTGCCAATGTATTTATACAGGAATAGTTACGGACACAGGACAATTTCAGTATAGCAATACATCTTTTATTACACACGAAATAACGGCTGATTTAATCAGAAATGGTGTTGAACCGTTTAAGTTATATAAAGTTATATACCAAAACAATTCCAAAGAAAAAATCAAACTTATAAGTAAGGCGCTAAGTACTTTAAGATTTGATTATGAAGATAAAATAGCTTCTATGATTATAACTAAAGAATCTTTTGACACAATTGGAGCAAAAGATGAAGATGTAGATGGCATCATTAATTTTGCAAGAGACATTAAAGGCGTAGAAGTAGCCTTATTGTTCAGAGAAATTGATAACGGAAAAATTAAAATAGGTTTCAGATCAAAAGATTATGTTAATGTAAATGAGGTTGCAGAGAAATTTGGCGGAGGAGGCCATAAAAGGGCTGCTGGAGCCATAATTGACGGAGACTTAGACAATATAAGGAATAAGATAATTGAAACAGTAATTGATGTATTACGGCGGTGAAGAAATGAATGGTATAATCAATGTTTTGAAACCTCCTGGTATGACATCACACGATGTTGTAGATTATATCAGAAAACAATTAAAGATAAAAAAAGTTGGACACGCAGGCACATTAGATCCTGAAGCAGCAGGAGTACTGCCTATATGTTTAGGAAAGGCTACTAAAGCTGTACAATATCTCATGGATAAAAAGAAAAAATATAGAGCAAATATTAAGTTTGGAATTACTACTACAACCTATGATAAATACGGTGAAATAATTAAAAAAATTCCAACACCGGATTTAGACGAAAAAACAGTATTCGAACTGATTAACAGTTTTAAAGGTAAAGTTTTTCAAATACCTCCCATGTATTCAGCTATAAAATATAAGGGTAAAAAACTTTATCAATATGCAAAAGAAGGCCAGAATATAGATATAAAAGGAAGATGGGTTGAAATTTTCGATATAGTACTTGTTGATAAAATTCGTAAAGATGAATTTATAATAGATATAACATGTTCAAAAGGAACATATATCAGGACATTATGTAATGATATTGGAGAAAAATCTGGATATGGAGCTCATATGTCTCAATTGATTAGGCTAGAAGTATCTCCATTTATTATAGAAGAGTCTAGTACACTGGAAGATATTTATGATGCTGTTAGAGAAAATACTATAAATAAATTTATATTGCCAACTGATGTCCTTTTCTCAGAGTTTGACATAATTCAAATAAAAAAATCGGCTGAAAAATCAGTTTTAAATGGAAATCCAATTTTTGCTCCAGGATTAAAAGATGATATCGAAAATTATAAAATAGGAACTATTGTAAGAATATATAATGATGATAAATTTTTAGCACTTGGGACCGTTGAGTTTGATGAAAAGCAAAATAGAAATTACGTAAGAATAAAAACATTATTCACATGATTAAAAGGAGATAAGAGGAGATATATAAATGTTACTGTATACTAATTATGAAGAAGCAAAAAACCATGTTCCATACTGTATAGCTCTTGGAAGTTTTGATGGAGTGCATATTGGGCATCAAAAATTAATTCAAACGGTTATCCGAAAAAGCAAAGAATTAAATTGTAGAAGTATGGTTTATACATTTAAAGAACATCCCAAAAAAATTCTATCTCCAGGTACATTTGTGGAAATGATAACACAAAATCATAAACGTATTGAAATAATGTCAGAAATGGGCATAGATATTGTTTATTTTGAGGATTTCGAAAATATCATGAAAATGGATGAAGAAACATTTGTAAAGGATATTTTGATTGCAAAGTTCGAAGCAAAATGTGTAGTGGTTGGGTATAATTTTACTTTTGGTAATGGCAAAAAAGGCAATGCAGAAACTTTGAAAGCTTATGGAAAACTATTTGGATTTGATGTACAAGTTGTTGATGCAGTAACTATAAATGGAGAAATCGTGTCTAGCAGTTTGATCAGAAAAAAAATAAAAGATGGCCAAGTTGAAGATATTGATATTTATCTAGGTCGTCATTACAGTATAGATGGACAAGTAGTAAGAGGAAGAGGTAATGGACGAAAAATAGGTATAAGAACAGCAAATATAAATATTAATGATGATATAGTAATACCAAAACCTGGAGTATACTTAACAAATACATTTATAAATAATAAAGAATACAAAAGTGTTACAAACATTGGAACTAATCCAACATTTAACGGTAAAGGGATAAATATTGAGACTCATATAATTGATTTTGATGGAGATATATACTATGAGAATATAGAAATTGAATTTCTTAAATGGATACGTGAAGAAAAAACATTTAATACCCCTACGGAATTGAGATTACAAATAATTGAAGATATTAATTTTAGATTAAACTATAAATAATCTTTACACAATGTTTTAGCTATGATAAAATTTATTTTGCATAGATATGACCATATGCCAGGCATAACGACTCACCGACGTTATGCTTAGCAAATGGAGTAAATAATTAGGAGGTGAAATCATGGCATTGTCAAAAGAAGTAAAAGAGCAGATAATCAAAAAGTACCAATTAAAAGAAGGGGATACTGGTTCTCCAGAGGTACAAATAGCTTTGTTGACCGAGAGAATAAATATCTTGAATGAGCACTTAAAAATTCACAAGAAAGATCATCATTCAAGAAGAGGATTATTGAAAATGGTTGGTCAGAGAAGAGGATTGCTCAATTATTTGATGTCCAAGGACATAGAAAGATATAGAAAAATAATCAATGAACTTGGAATAAGAAGATAAAATTGATTATAATGAGCGGTAAATCCGCTCATTATTTACGTTTTTTAAAATTAAAAGAAGGAAATAATAAATATTATATAGAAAATAAAATATTATTTTATGGAAGGAGGTAATAAGTTGGAAAGTTTTAGTATGGAATTAGCAGGCAGAACGCTTACCATTGAAGTAGGTAAAGTTGCTGAACAAGCCGATGGAGCTGTTATGGTAAGATATGGAGATACGGTAGTGCTTGTTACTGCATGTGCTTCTGATAAACCGAAAGAAGGAATTGATTTTTTCCCATTAAGCGTAGATTATGAAGAAAGACTTTATGCAATAGGTAAGATACCAGGTGGCTTTATTAAAAGAGAAGGGAAACCTACAGAAAAGGCTATATTGAATGCAAGATTAATTGATAGGCCTATAAGACCACTGTTTCCAAAAGGTTATAGGAACGATGTTCAAGTAATTGCTACTGTTTTGTCAGTTGATCAAGATAACTTACCGGAAATAGTGGCAATGATAGGCTCATCTGCTGCATTATCAATATCTTCCATACCTTTTAAAGGACCTACAGGCTCTGTTTTAGTTGGATTGGTTAATGGAGAATTAGTTTTAAATCCTACTGCAGAACAAAGAGAAAAAAGCGATCTTCATCTAGTAGTATCTGGAACAAAAGATGCTGTTATGATGGTTGAAGCAGGTTGTAATGAAGTTACAGAAGAAACTATGTTAGAAGCTATTATGTTTGGGCATGAACATATAAAGAAAATAGTAGCTTTTATTGAAGATATAGTTTCAAAAGTAGGCAAAGAAAAGAAAGAAGTTGTTTTAGCAACCATAGATGAAGAATTGGAAAGAGAAGTAAGAGAATATGCAGAAGAAAAAATGTTAGAAGCAATTAGAACACCCGACAAGCAGGAGAGACAGAAAAATATTGAAAAGGTAAATGAAGAAGCTTTATTGTATTTTGCAGAAAAATATGAAGAGAATTTAAAAGATGTAGAAGCTGTTTTATATGATATAACAAAAGAACAAGTTAGAAATTTAATTATTAATCATAAGATACGACCTGATGATAGAAAACTAGACGAAATCAGACCAATCTCCGTTGAAGTAGGTCTTTTACCCAGGGTGCATGGTTCAGGACTGTTCACAAGAGGCCAAACACAAGTTTTGACTGTTGCAACGCTAGGTGCTTTGCGTGACGTACAAGTATTAGATGGTTTAGGAGAAGAAGACTATAAGAGATTTATGCACCATTATAATTTTCCGCCATTTAGCGTGGGTGAAACAAGATTTCTAAGAGGACCGGGAAGAAGAGAGATAGGACACGGAGCTTTAGCTGAAAGAGCGTTAGAACCAGTTATTCCACCTGTAGAAGAATTTCCATATACAATTAGATTGGTTTCTGAAGTTTTAAGCTCTAATGGTTCAACTTCACAAGCAAGTGTTTGCGGAAGTACATTAGCACTGTTAGACGCAGGTGTACCTATCAGAAAGCCTGTTGCAGGAATTGCAATGGGATTGATAAAAGAAGAAAATGAAGTCGTAATTTTATCCGATATTCAAGGAATTGAAGATTTTTTAGGCGATATGGACTTCAAAGTTGCAGGGACAAAAGATGGAATAACTGCCATTCAAATGGACATAAAGATTGACGGAATAGACAAAGATATATTGCAAAAAGCTTTGCAACAGGCAAGAGAAGGCAGACTATTCATTTTAGATAAGATGAATAGTGTTATAAGTGCTCCAAGACCCCAGTTATCACCTTATGCACCAAAAATACTTATTACAAAGATTGATCCCGAAAAGATAAGAGATATAATTGGTCCTGGCGGGAAAATTATTAACAAAATTATTTCTGAAACAAATGTAAAAATAGATATTGAAGATGATGGAAAAATTTATGTTTCATCTCCTGATATTAAAAATGCACAAAGGGCCATAAAGATGATAGAAGGATTGGCTAAAGATATTGAAGAAGGAGATATATATATAGGAAAAGTTATTAGAATTACAAACTTTGGTGCATTTGTTGAAATATTGCCTGGTAAAGAAGGTTTGGTTCATATTTCAAAACTAGATAAAAAAAGAGTAGAAAAAGTAGAAGATGTGGTAAACGTAGGAGATGAAATTCTTGTTAAGGTTACTGATATTGATAAACAAGGAAGAATAAATTTGTCAAGAAAAGATGCGTTAATGGACAATGAAAGTAAAGATGCTGACAAATAATTTTAGAAACATAAACTATGGTTTATGTTTCTTTAATTTTTTGTATTTAATAAACCCTTTAAGAATAATATTTAAATAAAGATTATTCGAGGAGGGTTTATATGAAAGTATTTATAATAAAAAAGAAAACTGTTATGACTATAATTTTAGTAATCATTCTAATTTGTATTACATTATTTTTTATGAATCGAAGAAGCATAAATACCTTCAAACAATTTGAACCTATATATAAAGGTAATGAGAAGGAGAGAAAGGTTGCTTTTGCCTGCAATGTTGTTTGGGGTAATGAATATTTGCCTGATATGCTAAGTGAGTTCAAGAAAAATAATATAAGAATCACTTTCTTTATAGGTGGTGATTGGGCTGATAAAAATAAAGAATTGTTGATGCGAATATATGAAGATAATCACGAGATAGGCAATCATGGATATAATCATTTAAGACATACGCAAATTAGCGAGGAAAAGAATATAGAAGAAATTATAAAAACAGAAGAAGTAATCAATAATATAATAGGTGTAAAAACAAAATTATTTGCACCCCCTTATGGAGATCTAAATATGAAAGTTGTTAAAATAGCTGAAAGTCTTGGTTATAAGGTAATTATGTGGAGTATTGATACAATAGATTGGAATACAAAAGATTATACCAAAATATTAGAAAGGGTTAATAAAAAAATCCATAATGGAGCAATTATTTTGATGCATCCCACTGAATCTACTGTAAAAGCTTTACCAATAATGATAAACGATTTAATTAGAAACAACTTTAAGATTGTACCTGTAAGTGAGGTTATTGAAACCACTAATTGAAAATTTTATTGATATGGATTATAATTCATATATAATTCGTGAAAAAGTAAAACAACTTATATTTGTAAAACTTATTTATCAATTTACTTAGGAGGTAAAAGATGTACATTAGACATAAATTAGATAATGGTGTACGAATTGTAGCAGAGCAAATTAATTATGTAAATTCAATATCTATCGGAATATGGGTAAAAGCAGGTTCAAGAAATGAAAATATGAATAATAATGGGATATCTCATTTCATAGAACATATGCTTTTTAAAGGTACAAAAAACAGAACAGCAAAAGAAATAGCAGGTTCAATTGATAAAGTAGGTGGCCAGTTAAATGCCTTTACAGCAAAAGAGTGCACATGTTATTATGCAAAGGTTTTGGATTCACATTTTGATATTGCATTAGATATTTTGACTGATATGTTTTTTAACTCTATATTTTCGGAAAATGAAATTGAAAAGGAAAAAGGCGTAGTCTTAGAAGAAATAGGAATGTATGAAGATTCACCTGAAGATCTAGTGCATGATATGCTCACTCAGACAATATGGAGCGAAAATCCATTAGGTATGCCCATATTAGGAACCGAAAATACTTTAAAATCCTTAAAAAGGCAAGATATAATACATTACATACATGAAAATTATACATCTGATAGCATTGTTGTATCAGTGGTAGGAAATTTTGACAAAGAATATGTTATAAATCAGATAACTAAAGCATTTTCTAATTATAATGTATTAAATAACAATAAGAGGACATCCGTTAAACCATCTTTTTCTCCAAAACATACCCATAAAGAAAAAAATACAGAACAAGCTCATCTTTGTATAGGTTTCAATGGTATGGAATTAGGTAACAAACATATGTATTCCTTGCTTGTCCTAAACAATATTTTTGGGGGAGCAATGAGTTCTAGACTTTTTCAAAAAATCCGTGAAGAAAAAGGATTAGCTTATTCTGTATTTTCTTATCCATCGTCCTACACGGATTGTGGATTATTATCTATATATGCGGGCATGAAGCCAAGTCAGTTGGATTATGTAATAGAGCTTATCCTTAAAGAAATAGATAGTATTAAAGAGAATGGAATAACTGAAGAAGAATTACATGACTCTAAAGAACAAATAAAAGGTAATTATATATTAGGTTTGGAAAGTACAAGCGGAAGAATGAATTCTATAGGAAAATCTGAGTTACTTTTAGATAGAATATATTCACCAAAAGAAATTATTCAATTGATTGATAATGTTACAATGGAAGATATAAACCATGTAATAGGTATAATATTCAAAAATGATAAAATGGGCTCTGCAATAATCGGTCCAAATAAAAGTACAATATTAAAATAGGATGGATATTAATATGTTTATAGATATAAAAGTAAAAATGATAAAAAAAGATTTTAAATACGATTTCTCAATACCTAAATATGCTACTCCTGGTTCTGCGGGTTTGGATTTACATGCATGTTTAGAAAAACCTGTTACTGTTAAACCAGGTCAAATATGTAAGATTCCAACCGGTATAGCAATTCAGATAAAAAATAAGGAAGTAGCAGGTTTTATATTTCCCAGAAGCGGTTTAGCTTCTAATTATGGTATTTCCCTTGTGAATTCAGTTGGAGTTATTGACTCAGATTATACAGGTGAATTGATATGTCCTATAATTAACTACGGAAAAGATGATTATACAATAAATCCTGGGGATAGGATAGCGCAAATAGTTTTTTTACCTGTTTATACTGCAAGGTTCATTATGACAGATGAATTAGATGAAACCGTAAGAGGGTCTGGCGGATTTGGTTCAACAGGTAAATAATTGGAATATATCTACACCATAATCATATAAATACTATTGACAAGCAATAGTATAAAATGGTGTAGGAGTGATATAAGATGAGGTTAAGCAAATTATATGGAAAGGAAATTGTTACATTACCAGAATGTGAAAGATTAGGTTATTTAGGAGATTGTGACATGCTTATAGACGAAGAAACTGGAAAAATTAAATCGTTGATAATCCCTGAAAGTAAAGGTATTTTTTCTTTATTTATTGATAAAAGATATTTAGAAATTCCTTGGGAAAGAATAAAAAAGATTGGTAACGATATGATTATAATTGATTTTGCAGATATATTAAAATGATAATTTCAGTGATTATTATGAAAACAAGTTAATAGATTTGTTGCTTTAAACACTTTAATTCTCGAATGAGTATTTATTATTTTATCTCATTAAAAAATTATTAAATCAAGAAACTAATTATATTTACAAAAAAGAGAGAGGATATGTATGAAACTTATTATACAGAAATTTGGAGGAACATCAGTTGCTGATCATGAAAGAAGAAATTTAGTAGTAAATAAAATCAGAAATGCTTTTAAGAATGATTGCTTTCCTGTTGTAGTAGTTTCAGCTATTGGTAGAAACGGAGATCCGTATGCAACAGACACACTAATAAATTTTGCAAAATCCGTAGGTGTTGAGCCAAATGCAAGAGAATTGGATTTATTGATGTCCTGTGGTGAAATAATTTCCTGTGTGATTTTGTCTAATACACTAAAGAAAAACGGATACGAATCAAAAGTCTTCACAGGAGGCCAAGCAGGAATTATTACAGATAATAATTATGGAAATGCTGAGATAATAAGAGTTGAACCTGATAATATATTATCCTGCATAGAAAAAAATATAATACCAATAATAGCTGGTTTTCAGGGAATAACTGAAGATGGAAACATAACCACATTAGGAAGAGGCGGAAGTGATGTAACAGCAGCAATTATTGGAGAAGCAATTGATGCAGAGGTTGTAGAAATATATACAGATGTAGAAGGAGTTATGACAGCAGATCCTAAAATTGTACAAGATGCAAAAGTATTGGAAGCTGTTTACTATGATGAAGTATTTCAAATGGCTGAATACGGCGCTAAAGTTATACATCCAAAAGCAGTAGAAATAGCCATGAGAAGTAATATTCCTCTTTTAATAAAAAGTACACTTAAGGAAAGCAATGGAACTTTGATAACTAACTATGACAAATATAGAAAATATGGACAAGGTAAAATTGATAAGATAGTCACTTCAATTGCACAAATAGGAAACAGAACACAGTTTAAAGTTATATTCGATGGTAGTGCAAGACAATATGAGAAAGATACTATATTGTTCAATATCATAGCTGCTGAAAAAATAAGTATTGATATGATAAATATTTTTCCCGATATGAAAGTATTTATAGTCGATGGCGCAAAAGAAGCAAAATTAAAAAACATTTTAGAATCTCAAGGCTATAATTTTGAAGTTATATCAAACTGTACTAAAGTCACAATAATCGGTAATAGAATGAGAGGAATACCTGGTGTTATGGCAAAAATGGTAGAAGCCTTAAATGAAAATAATATTGAAATACTCCAAACTTCCGATTCACATACAACAATATCCTGTTTAATTAAAAGTGATAAAACAAACATTGCTATAAACGCCTTACATAGAAAATTTGAATTAGATAAAAATTAAATAATTTTCTAGTATATATATTTTTGATTGATACAAACACCTCATTGTGTATATTACAATGAGGTGTTTAGTTTTGAATACAAATAATGCAAATGGAAAAAATACATTTACCATCATCTTTAGGAGTGAATAGAATTGGTTAATGAATTTTTATCAGAAAAAAATGAGCAAGAACAAAACAATGAAAATACAACTGAAAATATTAAAGAGCTAGGACAAACTAATGTGTCAGAATTAAAAAGCAATATATATACAATGACTATAATAGGACAAATTGAAGGTCATACAATATTACCACCTCAAAACAAAGCCACAAAATATGAACATATAATACCCCAGATTGTTGCTGTAGAAGAAAGTTATGATATAGAAGGATTATTGTTAATACTAAATACAGTCGGAGGTGATGTTGAAGCAGGTTTAGCAATTGCAGAATTGATTTCCAGCATGAACAAACCTTCTGTGTCCATTGTATTGGGTGGAGGGCATAGTATAGGAGTACCTTTAGCTGTATCTACTGATTATTCCTATATTGCACCAACGGCTACAATGACTATACACCCAATACGAATGAATGGCTTAGTTATTGGAGTTCCTCAGACATATGACTATTTTAATAAAATGCAGGAAAGAATAATAAATTTCATTGTAAATCATAGCAACATAAAAAGAACTACATTGAAAAAACTAATGTTTACCACAAGCGAATTAGCAAATGATGTAGGTACAGTTTTAATTGGTAAAGAACCAGTTGATTATGGATTAATCCATGAAATTGGTGGCTTGAAAGATGCTTTGAAAAAACTGAGAAGTTTAATAGATGAGAAAAAACAAAATAAATCTATTAATAAACAAATAAACTAGTAATTGTTTTTATTTTAAGATATCACCCCAATCATATAAATTTTCAAAAAAGTACAATATTTTAACCTATTTTTATACGATAAAGGATTTTTCTAATTTATGTAGAATTCTAATCTGGGGTGATATCGTTGACAAGAAATAAGAAAACAAACAGATTAAAATATGATATACTTGGCATCTTTTTAATAATTATAGCAATTTATTTTTATGTTTCCATGTTTGATAATGATTCAGGTTTAGCTGGTAAATTAGTTAATAAAGTGTTATTTGGAATATTCGGCATAGGTTCATATATTTTCCCAATGTTACTTATTATTTTAGGTGTGGCTGCTTTTTATTTTAAAGGAAATATAAAACTGAATATAAAGTTCTATTCATTCTGTTTAGCATTTGTTACACTATTAGTGTTATTATTTTTGGTAAATATTAATATATTTCAAGAAGTTGAAATGGATTTTATAGAAACAATAATTGCTTCATATGATTTAGGTTCACAAAAAATCGGTGGCGGTATAATTGGTACCGCTATTGGTTATTTAATGGTCAATATATTTGGTATTACAGGAACTTATGTTGTTTTAATCGGATCATTTTTTATTTCTTTAATAATGTTTACAGGAATTACTGCAGCAAATCTATTAAATATTATTAAATCAACTCTCTTTAAATTATTGACATCTTTAAATTTAAGAAGTAAAACGATAAAAATGAATTCTAAAAAGGATGAAAGAAAAGAGACCGTTAATAATGATTTATCAGATGAAAATTATGTTGAAAACAAAATAAATGATAATAAGATAAAAATAATAGATTTTACAAAAAAGTTCGATAGTAGCTTCAAAAATAAAACAAAGGAAACAACTATGGAAAAAGAAGATATAAGCGTTGAAGATAAAATTACATCAAATAATACAAAACATTACCCACATTATGTATTGCCAAGTACTACATTGCTTTATCCACCACCAGATAATAAAAGCGGAAATATGAAAAAAGAGATTATGAATAATGTTAAAATATTAGAAGAAACACTAAAGAATTTTAACGTAGATGCTACTGTATCACAGGTTAGCGTAGGTCCATCGATCACTAGATATGAGCTTCAACTCAGTCCAGGGGTAAAAGTAAGCAAGATAGTTAATCTAGCTGATGATATATCTTTAAGCATGGCATCACAAGGTATAAGGATAGAAGCTCCGATTCCGGGTAAAGCTGCAGTAGGAATTGAAATACCTAATAAAGAAATTACAACTGTTTACATACGAGAGGTTTTAGAGTCAGATGATTTCAAAAACACAAAATCAGATATAGCTTTTGCATTAGGAAAAGATGTAGCAGGAAAGAATATTATAGCAGATATAGCTAAAATGCCTCATTTGCTTATTGCAGGTGCAACAGGTTCCGGTAAAAGCGTTTGTATAAACTCGATCATTATTAGCGTATTATTTAAAGCTGCTCCCAATAAAGTAAAGATGCTGATGATTGATCCAAAAGTTGTAGAATTAAGTGTTTATAATGGTATACCTCATCTGTTAGTTCCGGTTGTTACGGATCCAAAGAAAGCTGCCGGTGCATTGAATTGGGCTGTTTCAGAAATGACTGAAAGGTATAAGCTATTTGCTTCAAAGAATGTAAGAGATATCAGAAGTTATAATGCATTATTTACTAAAGATGACGACAAATTACCTCAAATTTTAGTTATTATCGATGAACTAGCTGATTTGATGATGGTTGCTCCCAATGAAGTTGAAGATGCTATTTGCCGTCTTGCACAAATGGCAAGGGCTGCAGGTATACATTTGGTAATAGCTACTCAAAGACCCTCTGTGGATGTAATAACAGGTCTTATAAAAGCAAATATTCCTTCAAGGATTTCTTTTGCAGTGACTTCACAAGTTGATTCTAGAACAATTCTTGACATCGGCGGAGCAGAAAAATTGCTTGGAAAAGGTGATATGCTATATCATCCTGTAGGTGAACCAAAACCAATAAGGGTTCAAGGTGCTTTTATTTCTGAAAAAGAAGTCGAATCCGTAGTAGAATATATTAAAGGACAAGTATCTCCATCTTATATTGAAGACGTTTTTAAAGATTATGAAAACAGCAAAGAAAATAAAATTGATGAAGAGGCAGACGAATTACTTAATGATGCAATATCCATTGTAATTGAAACCGGCCAAGCATCTATAATGATGCTTCAAAGGAGATTAAAAATTGGCTACAGCAGGGCAGCAAGAATAATAGATCAAATGGAAGAACGCGGTATTATTGGAGGTTATGAAGGTAGTAAGCCAAGAAAGGTATTGATCAGTAAGGAAAAATGGGAAAGCATGCAAGGCTAAATGATGTAATATGAATAAAAATAGAGAAATACAAAGAAATATGACAATAAATTTAAATATTTGGCGAATATTATCTATAATCAAAAAATTTCATTGCCCGGGAAATCTGTTATATTTTTGAAATAGTTAATATTTTAAAACAATGAGGAGAGATGTTTGTAAATGAATGTAGCAATGATATCATTAGGATGCGCAAAAAATCAAATAGATTCAGAAGTAATGTTGAAACTATTAAAAGATGAAAGATATAAGATAATAAATAATCCTTATTTGGCTGATATTATAATAATCAACACATGTGGATTCATTGAACAGGCAAAACAGGAATCAATAGATACAATAATTGAAATGGGACAATTTAAAAATAAAGGTAGATGCAAATTACTGATAGCTACCGGCTGTTTGTCGGAAAGATATAAAGAAGAGTTGTTAAAGGAAATGCCTGAACTTGATGCAGTTATAGGAACCGGTGATTATAAATCCATCGTAAATGTTATAGAAGATTGCTTGAAAGGCAAAAAAATTATTCTGTATGGAAATCAAGAAAATATTAATATAGATAAACTTAATAGACTTATTTCTACAAAAGGTCACACCGCATATTTAAAGATTGCAGAAGGCTGTAATAATAGATGTACCTATTGTATTATTCCTTCACTTAGAGGTAGATACAGAAGTAGAAATTTTGATGACATAATAATAGAAGCTCAATGGTTAGCATCTAAAGGAGTAAAAGAGGTTATTTTAGTTGCTCAAGATACTACAGTATATGGTAAAGATCTATATGATAAATTGATGCTTCCGGAGCTTCTTAAATCCATAGCAAAAATTGAAGGAATAGAATGGATAAGACTTCTATATGCCTATCCTGATAAATTTAGTGATGAATTGATTGATATTATAGCTGAAGAAGAAAAAATATGTAAATATATAGATATTCCTATTCAGCATGCGAGCAATAAAATTCTAAAATTAATGGGCAGAAGTACGACGAAGGAACAGATACTTGAACTTGTTACAAATCTAAGAAAGAAAATTCCTGATATTACAATTAGAACTACATTTATCGTTGGGTTTCCAGGTGAGGATGAACGTGACTTTGAGGAACTAGTTGATTTCATAAAACAGATTAAATTTGACAGAATGGGTGTTTTTACTTATTCTAGGGAAGAAGATACGCCTGCTTACAAATTGCCTAATCAAATAGATGAAGAAACAAAATTAAAAAGACAGGAAATATTGATGTCTACGCAAATGAATATTTCTTTGGAAAAGAATTTAAGTTTCATTGGAAAAACAATGAAAGTACTTATTGAAGACTATATAGATAATCAATATATAGGTAGGACATATAGAGATGCTCCGGAAATTGATGGTTTTGTATATTTTACTTCAAAAAAAGATTTAAAAATAGGTGAATTCACTGATGTACTTATAACAGATGCGACAGAGTATGACTTATTAGGAGAGTGCAAATATGAATATAGCAAATAAAATAACTGTCATAAGAATTATACTTATTCCTATATTTATGTTTTTTATGCTGATGAATATCAGTTACAATATGGAAATAGCGCTCATTATTTTTTTGATTGCCTCTTTAACGGACAAACTTGATGGATACTTTGCAAGAAAATATAATTTAATAACAGATTTAGGTAAGTTTTTAGATCCTTTAGCTGATAAATTACTAGTAACAGCTGCTTTTCTTATATTCATCGAGTTAGGTAAAATAAAAGCCTGGATTGTATTTATTATTTTAGCAAGGGAATTTGCAGTTACAGGATTAAGAGGAATAGCTGCTAATAGAAACATAGTTATTGCGGCAAGCAATTATGGTAAATTAAAAACTGTTATGCAAATTATCACTTTAGTCATACTATTCTTAGATAATTATCCATTCTCTCTCATTAATATGCCTATGGATATTATATGTATTTATATTACTTTAATCATTACCATTGCTTCAGGATTAGACTATTTTATTAAGTATTTTAAAGCTTTAGATAAAAATAATAAAAATAATAATTGAAAGGACAGTAATGCTATGAATTGCGAAATTATATGTGTAGGAACAGAATTGTTGCTGGGTGATATAGTTAATACTAATGCTCAATATTTGGCTCAAAAATTATCTTTAGCAGGTGTTGATGTTTATCATCAAATTGTTGTTGGCGATAACCTTGAAAGATTAGTTGATGCAATAAATACCGCTAGTAAAAGAGCAGATATCATTATTACAACAGGAGGATTAGGACCAACTGATGATGATATTACAAGATATGGTATTGCAAAAGCTTTGGGAGTTGAAGTAGTATTAGATGAACCTTCATTAAAAAAGATTAAAGAAATATTTATGAGAAGCGGAAGGCCTATGCCAAGCATCAATGAAAGACAAGCTTATATTCCAGCAGGTAGTAGAGCTATAGAAAATAATAACGGCACTGCACCAGGAATAATTGGAGAGTATGGTAATAAAATATACATCGCACTTCCCGGACCACCTAGAGAAATGAAACCTATGTTTGAAGAACATATTTTACCGTATCTAATGGAAAAATCCAACTATACTATAAAATCACGCACATTAAAAGTAATAGGTATAGGAGAATCGGCAATACAAGAAACACTTGGAGAAATCATGTTAAATCAAAAAAATCCTACAATTGCATTATATGCAAAAGATGGAGAAGTACATATAAGAATAACTTCTAAAGAAAAAAACCTTATTGAGGCAGATAAGAAAATAAAAGAAATTGAAAATAAGATAGTAAATATACTTAAAAATAATGTATATGGTTACGATAATGATTCTTTGGAATCTGCTGTAAACGATTTGCTTCAAAAAAGAAAATTAACTGTATCTTTTGCTGAGTCATGTACAGGAGGTATGATATCAAGCAGATTCACAGACATACCAAACGCATCTGTTAGTTTTCTTAATGGTATAGTATGTTATAGCAATGAAGCAAAAATAAATATTCTTGGAGTAAAGCGGGAAACAATTGAAAAATATGGTGCAGTTAGCATGGAGACAGCTGAAGAGATGGCAAGGTGCATAAGAAAAATATCTAAAACTGATATTGGCCTATCTGTAACCGGCATAGCTGGGCCAACTGGCGGTACGAAAAAAAAGCCTGTTGGATTATGTTATATAGGTATAGATACTGGCAATGAAGTAAAAGTGTTTTCAAATATTTTCAATGGTAACAGAAATAAAATCAGACAATTGGCTGCTACAAAAGCATTGGATATTTTAAGAAGAACAATTATTGAAAATTTATAAAAGATGCATAAGTTAAGCATTATTATTTGACTTATAAAAGGAATTAATTTATAATTAAATAAGAACAAATGTTCGCTTAAAGGAGGTGCAGCAGGATAACCTGCTATTGTTTATGGATGATAAGAAAAAAGCATTAGAAGCTGCTATTAGTCAAGTTGAAAAACAGTTTGGAAAAGGCTCAATAATGAGATTGGGGGAAAATAGCAAATTAAATATAGAAGCTATTTCGACCGGATCCCTCGATTTAGATATTGCTCTAGGAATTGGTGGCGTTCCTAGGGGAAGAATTGTTGAAATCTTTGGACCGGAATCATCTGGTAAAACAACTGTTGCTCTGCATATTATAGCTGAAGCTCAAAAAAACGGAGGAAATGCAGCTTTTATAGATGCAGAACATGCTTTAGATCCTATATATGCTAAGAATCTCGGTGTAGATATAGATAATCTTATAGTTTCTCAACCTGATACAGGAGAACAAGCTTTAGAAATTTGTGAAACATTAGTAAGAAGTGGTGCTATAGATGTTATAGTAATAGATTCAGTTGCTGCCTTGGTTCCAAAAGCTGAAATAGATGGTGAAATGGGCGATGCACATGTCGGATTACAAGCAAGATTGATGTCACAAGCGTTAAGAAAACTTGCAGGTGCTATTAATAAATCTAAGACTACAGCCATATTTATAAATCAATTGAGAGAAAAAGTTGGGGTTATGTTTGGAAATCCTGAAACAACACCGGGAGGTAAAGCACTAAAATTTTATGCATCAGTTAGATTGGATGTACGGAAAGTAGAAACCATTAAGCAAGGAAATGACATGGTTGGAAGCAGAACACGAGTAAAAGTAGTTAAGAATAAGGTAGCACCACCATTTAGACAAGCAGAATTTGATATTATCTATGGAAAAGGCATATCAAAAGAAGGAAGTATTTTAGACGCCGCTGTTGCAAATGATGTTATCCAGAAGAGCGGAGCATGGTATTCATATGGTGATATAAGACTTGGTCAGGGAAGAGAGAATGCTAGACAATATTTAATTGATAACCCTGAAATTACAAAAGAGATTGAAAAAAAGGTAAGAGAGATATATGATTTGGGATTATCTAAAGTCAAAGTTTCTGTAGATGATGAACCTTATATAGAAGATTAAATATAAAGTATTTAGCGCATAAGGATATCACCCATATGCGCTGTTGTTTTGTTATGGAGGGATATGATGGATATAAACCATGCATATAATTATTGCATAAAGCTGTTATCAATTAAGGATAGAACTACAGCTGAGTTACGAAAAAAGTTAAAAGAAAAAATGTTTCCAGATGATATTATAGGCGAAACCTTAAATAAATTAACAGATTATGGTTATATTAATGATGAAAGATTTACTGAAAATTGGATAAAAAGTAAAGCCAATCAATCAGGAATAAGTAAAAAATACATGTATAACAAACTGTTACAGAAAGGTATTGAAAAAGAATTAATAGACAATGTTTTTAAAAAAATCAATATTGATGATTATGTATCTGCTTTCATTTTTGCACAAAAAAAAATTAAGCTCTTAAACGATGATGATAAAACTAAAAAAAATAAACTTTTTACAATTCTCGCAAGAAAAGGATATAATATTGAGTTATGCAAAAAAGTAATTAAAGACATATTTGAAAGTGATGATAGTTACCAATAACTTGACAAAAAAAACTAAAAGATATAGAATTATTTTGATGTGGTGTATCAATGAAATTATTGAAAATATGTATAATCTTAAGATAACAAAATATTGATAGACTAAGGAGGTGAAAAAACTATAAGCACTACGGTAATATATGTAGCAGTTGGATTTGGTAGCTTTGTAGCTGGGTATTTTATTAGAAGATATATTGCTGAATCTAAAATAAAAAACGCAGAAGAAGAAGCAAAAAGGATAATTGAAGAAGCCCATAAAGATGCGGAGACAAGAAAAAAAGAGATATTACTGGAAGCAAAAGAAGAAATTCATAGATTAAGAGCTGAATTAGATAAAGAGATTAAAGATAGAAGAAATGAGATTCAGAGAATTGAAAGAAGATTAATGCAAAGAGAAGAGCTCTTCGATAAAAAAATTGAAGCTGTTGAACAAAGAGAAGAAATGCTAAATAAGAAACAAAAAGAAATTCAAAAGCTTCATGATGAAGTAAAAGAGCTTTATGATAAACAGCTAGAAGAATTAGAACGTATATCAAACTTGTCTTCCGAAGAAGCTAGACAACTGCTTTTAAATGATATTGAAAAACAAATAAGGCATGAAGCTGCTATTATGATAAAAGATATTGAATCAAAAGCAAAAGAAGAGGCTGATAGAAAAGCTAAGGAAATAATAGCATATGCTATTCAAAAAAATGCAGCCGATCATGTTGCAGAAACCACTGTATCTGTTGTTTCATTACCAAATGATGAAATGAAAGGTAGAATAATAGGAAGAGAAGGAAGAAATATTAGAACTTTAGAAACTCTTACAGGAGTTGACTTAATAATCGATGATACACCGGAAGCTGTTATATTATCAGGTTTTGATCCTATAAGAAGGGAAATTGCTAGAGTAGCATTAGAGAAACTGATAATTGATGGCAGAATACATCCAGCCAGAATAGAAGAAATGGTTGAAAAATCAAGAAAAGAAGTAGAAAACTATATAAGAGAACAAGGGGAACAGGCAATATTTGAAACAGGAATTCATGGTATACATCCTGAACTTGTAAGATTACTAGGAAGATTAAAATTTAGAACAAGCTATGGTCAAAATGTATTGCATCATTCAATAGAAGTGTCACATTTATCAGCAGCAATGGCTGCTGAATTGGGTGCTGATGTAAACGTAGCTAAAAGAGCAGGTTTGTTACATGATATTGGAAAAGCATTAGATCATGAAGTAGAAGGTCCGCATGTACAAATTGGAGCTGATTTAGCAAAAAAATATAAAGAATCACCAGAAGTGATACATGCTATATTAGCCCATCATGGTGATGTGGAAGCAAATACTATAGAAGCAGTTCTGGTACAGGCAGCAGATGCAATATCTGCAGCTCGCCCGGGTGCTAGAAGAGAAACATTAGAATCCTATATTAAGAGATTAGAAAAACTTGAGGAAATAGCCAATTCCTTTGATGGAGTAGAAAAATCTTTTGCTATTCAAGCCGGTAGAGAAATTAGGATTATGGTTAAACCTGAAGATGTTAGTGACGAAGATATAGTGTTTATAGCAAGAGACATAGTGAAAAGAATTGAAAATGAACTAGAGTATCCAGGTCAAATAAAAATAAATGTAATTAGAGAAACTAGGGCAATTGAATATGCAAAATAAGAAAAGAACGGTTATACCGTTCTTTTTAAATGCAATCATTGCTAATAAATCTATATAATGTTACAATTTTACAATAAATAGACATCATCTCACAAATAATATATTTGACATTTATCAGCTATATCATAAGGAGGATAAAATAGTGAAAATTTTATTCATTGGTGATGTATTCGGAAAAACAGGGAGAAGATTACTAAAGGAAAATTTAAGATCAATAATAGAAAGATATGATATTGACTTTACAATAGCAAACGGAGAAAATAGTGCTGGTGGTGTTGGGATAACAAAAGATATATATTTTGAACTTATAAGCTATGGAATTGATGTTATAACATTAGGTAATCATGCATGGGCGCAAAAGAGTATATTTGATTTTATCGATGAAGCTGATAGATTAATAAGACCAGCAAACTATCCAAATGGAACCCCGGGAAAACCATATGTAATAATAGAACATAAAGAAAAAAAAATAGCAGTTATTAATTTATGCGGAAGGGTATTTATGGAGTGTCTGGAGTGTCCGTTTAGAACAGTTGATAATATCTTAAATGAAATTGAAAAAAAAGCAGATATAAAAATCATAGATTTTCACGCAGAAGCAACTTCTGAAAAAATGGCTTTGGGTTGGTATTTAGATGGAAGAGTTTCAGCAGTTTTAGGTACACATACTCATGTTCAAACAGCAGATGAAAGAATTCTCCCAAAAGGAACGGGGTACATAACAGATGTAGGTATGACTGGCCCAATTAACTCGGTTCTTGGAGTAAAAAAAGATATAATAATAAAAAAATTTTTAACCAATTTACCCGGCAAATTTGAAGCTGCAGAAGATTCCGGACAAATTAACGGTGTCATATTGGATATAAATGATGATAATTTAGTCAGCTATATTAATAGACTAAATATTTTATAAATTTAAATTATAAAAAGGATTTTTGCATTTAGTGTAGAATAATTTGGTTATATTACTAAATTTATGTGGTATTAAGGAGGCATTATAAATGGAAGTATTAAAAGTATCATCAAAATCTAATCCTAATTCAGTTGCAGGAGCGCTTGCAGGAGTATTAAGAGAGAATGGAGGAGCAGAAATACAAGCCATAGGAGCAGGTGCTGTAAATCAAGCTATAAAAGCAATAGCTATTGCAAGAGGTTTTGTTGCTCCAAGCGGTATGGATTTAGTATGTGTACCTGCATTTACTGACATAGATATTGATGGTGAGGAAAGAACAGCTATAAAATTAATTGTAAGTTCTAGATAGAAAAAAATGTGTGCAAAAAAGCAAAAGCAAAAATGCTTTTGCTTTTTTGCTTGTTAGTAAAATAAATTAAAATACAAAAATATTTATTAAATTATTTTAATAGTTTTAAAATGTAAAATCTATTAATATATATTTTTATTTTAATGGTATTTGAAATAAGGTATAATTCTATTTTAAGAGGTGATTTTTATGGAATATGCAGATTTACACATACACACCAATGCATCAGATGGTTTGTTGAGTCCAGAGGAAGTAGTAAAATGGGCAATAATTAAAAAATTAAGAGCAATAGCAATTACAGATCACGATACAATAACAGGTATTGAACCAGCAATCAATAGTAATGACAGACCTGATAAATTAGAAATCATTCCGGGAGTTGAACTTAATACAGAGTTTGATGGAAAAGAAGTTCATATTCTCGGTTACTTTATAGATTATAAGAACTCATGGTTTTTGGATATTCTTGATAAAATACAAAACTCAAGATACCATAGGGCAAAAAAAATGGTAGAAAAGCTACAACATCTAGGAATAAAGATTAGTTTTGAAAGAGTCGAAGAAATTTCGAAAGGAAACAGCATTGGTCGTCCTCATATAGCTCGCGCAATGGTTGAAAGTGGATATGTTAGTGACATACCTGATGCATTTGATAAATATATAGGAGAAGGTTGCCCGGCTTACGTAGAAAGATATAAATTAACTACTAGAGAAGCAATTGAAGTAATTAATAAAATTAAAGGAATACCAGTTTTAGCTCATCCAGGCCTTATAACAGATAAAAATATAATAAACTATATACTGGATTTAGATATAATGGGTATAGAAGTTTTCCACCCTAAACATGATTCGGATATGATAAATTATCTTTTTTCATTATCAAAAAAAAGAGGTCTTTTTATAACGGGTGGTACAGATTGTCATGGATATATGCAAAATGGGCAGCCGATTATGGGTAATGTATCTATAGATTATAACAAGGTACTAGAATTAAAGAAATTTTTAGGCTTAACTCAATAATTGTAATATAGAAGAAAAATGGAGGTCAGCTATTGATATGAGTTATAAAATGTCTAATAGAGCTACGAATATTAATCCAGCGTTAACTCTTGCAATTGACGCAAAACTTAAACATATGATATCTCAAGGTATTAAAGTATATGGTTTTGGAGCTGGAGAACCGGATTTTAATACACCTGAATATATTAGCAATGCTGCAATAGAAGCTATAAAAAATGGATTTACAAGATATACCCCAGCACAAGGTACTCTTGAACTTAGGAAAGCAATATGCGATAAATTAAAAAGAGAAAATGATGTAGTATATAACCCAAATGAAATAATAGTTTCAAGCGGAGCAAAACATTCGCTTTCCAATGCATTTGCAGCCATATTGAATCCTGGTGATGAAGTAATCCTGCCTATACCATATTGGGTCAGCTATTCTGAGATTATTAAACTTAACGGAGGAATACCTATATTTATTAAAACAAAAAGTAAAAATAATTTCAAAGTAACTGTAGAAGATTTAGAATCTGTTTTTACCAATAAGACTAAAGCAATATTATTAAATACACCAAATAATCCTACAGGTATGGTATATGAAAAAGAAGAACTTGAAAAGCTAGCAGAATGGGCATTAACACATGGTGTATATATTATTTCAGATGAAATCTATGAAAGAATAACATATGATGGAAAAAAACATGTAAGTATTGCTTCTTTATCAGAAAGTATAAAGAATATCACTATTTTGATCAATGGTATGTCTAAAACTTACGCTATGACTGGATGGAGATTAGGTTATGCTGCATCAAATGAAGAAATAATTAAATCCATGACAAAAATCCAAAGTCATGCTGTATCTCATCCAAGCTCAATAACTCAATACGCTTCAACAGTTGCATTAAATGGACCTCAGGATGATGTAAAATATATGGTTGCCGAATATGAAAAAAGAAGAAATTATATGTATGAAAAAATAAACAGCATAAAATATATGAGCTGTCGCAAACCACAAGGCGCTTTTTATATGTATGTAGATATATCTAAAATACTTCATAAAGAAATAGATGGAAAAATTATCAATAATTCAATAGATTTTGCTCTTTTGTTGCTTGAAAAAGCAAAAGTAGCTGTAATTCCTGGCGCTGCATTTGGTGATGATAATTATATTAGATTATCATTTGCTACTTCAATGGATACTATAAAAGAAGGTTTAGATATATTAGAAGATTACTTGAATGTAAATTTAAGATAGATAAGATATATTTACTTTCGAACAAATCTATAATTTTTTGATATTAAAACGATATTAAAGCAAAATATGAAGCCTTAAAATCATTTTTAAGGCCTTTTTATTTTAAAGGTGATATTGTGATACCTCTTTAAATTAAAATTTAATTAAAATGTGATTTTAGAAGTTTATTATTTTGAATATGAATTCTATTTTTAAATATAATTCTATTTTCAAATATTTATAAAAAGGTTCATGAAAAAAGTTTACAAAATAATAAAAACAATTTTGATTAAATCAAAATTGTTTTTATATTAATATATATAACAAACTTTTTTAATAAAAAAATGGCAGGGGCAGTAGGACTTGAACCCACAACCAACGGTTTTGGAG
>DUSG01000296.1 GCA_012842725.1 Clostridiales bacterium | reverse complement strand
TTTCCAATACACGACAGCAAATTTAATGCGCCATTTTCAGCTTCATTATCATTTTTGATGGATACTCCTGGTTCCACATGGTCGCCTGCCCAGCCCATGGCAGGGTCTCCTACCTTTACATTATAAGTAATTCCTCCGGTTGCCGGCAAAACTCTTGGTTCTCCCAGATAACTAATTCTATAAGGAAACTTAGCCATGGGGTGTTTTATCTTCCCCTGAACCGATTGCATAACCAGTTTATCTTTATTGGTTTTCAGCATATTTATATCACCTTCTAAAATATTAATACTCCACTTCATTATTTTATAACTATGAAGTGGAGTATTCAACGTATAACCTATTTAATATTCAGCTTTTCTCTCAACCTGGCAAGCATATCTACAGTCATTAAAGCTAAATCAAATTTTGGATTCCAGCCCCATTCTTCCCTTGCGGCACTGTCATCCAAAGAATCCGGCCATGACTCTGCTATTGCCTGCCTTACCGGATCTACATCATAATTCATTTCAAATTCAGGTATATGTTTTTTGATTTCCGCAGCTATATGTTCCGGTGCAAAACTCATGGCTGTAATATTAAATGCATTTCTATGTTTCAGTTTTGACGGATCTGCTTCCATAAGTTGTACAACCGCATCAAGGGCATCAGGCATATACATCATATCCATGTATGTGCCTTCTGCAATATAACAATCATATCTTTTGTTCTTCAATGCTTCATAATATATATGAACAGCATAATCCGTAGTTCCGCCACCTGGTAGGGTCACATAGGATATAAGCCCGGGGAATCTGACTCCTCTTGTATCAACCCCGAATCGTCTATGATAATAGTCGCACAATAATTCACCGGATACTTTAGTAACTCCGTATATGGTAGTCGGCCTTTGGATATCATCCTGCGGAGTTTTTACTTTCCGGGAATTGGGTCCGAAAGCGGCTATGGAACTAGGTGTAAATACTGCACAATTCATTTCTCTTGCAACTTCCAGCACATTGAACAATCCACCCATGTTTACATTCCAAGCCTTTACAGGATCCTTCTCGCCGGTGGCAGAAAGCAATGCAGCAAGATGTATTATAGTATCTATATTATACTTTTTAACGATATTTGCTATCTCGCTTGCATTTTCCACGTTTACCAATTCATATATTCCGTTTTCAACAACATCAGAATCCTTTAACGTCCTTATATCCGAAGCAACGACATTATCAGCGCCGTATAGTTTTCTCAAATAAGCTGTCAGCTCTGATCCTATCTGACCCAAAGCCCCTGTTACGAGAATCTTTTTCATCGATTCACCTCCTATTTGCTTGCCAATCTCTATATTACTTGATTACTTGATTAGTCCAAGTTCCTTTCCAACTTTTTCGAAAGCTTTTAATGCTTCATCCAAATCCTCTTTTGTATGATCAGCTGTAACTATGGTTCTTACTCTTGCTCCGTCTCTTGGAACTGTCGGATATACTATGCTTTGTGCAAATACTCCTTCTTCGAAGAGTTTCTTGCTTAACTCTATTGCAGTCCTGTCTTCTCCTGTAATAACAGGGGTTATAGGTGTTTCGCTCTTTCCTGTATTAAATCCTAAATCGTTCAAACCTTTCTTAAAGTATATTGCGTTTTCCCATAATCTATCTGTAAGCTCCGTGCTTTCAGACAATATGTTTATAGCTTCCAGGCATGCTGCAGCTACAGCCGGTGGTGCTGCCGTACTGAACAAGAAAGGTCTGCCTCTGTGATTCAGCCACTCGATTAAATTCCTCTTTCCTGCAACATATCCTCCAACTACTCCTATAGCTTTGGATAATGTTCCTATCTGTATATCTACTCTGCCATGAAGGCCAAAATGGTCTGCAGAACCTCTTCCGCTTCTTCCCAATACTCCGCTGGCATGGGCATCATCTACATAAGTAAGGCATCCGTATTTTTCCGCCAGTTCGACTATTTCAGGCAGTTTAGCTATATCTCCGTCCATGCTGAATACTCCGTCGGTGATTATAAGCTTGATATTGTATTTATCCTTAACTTCTTTGATAACTCTTTCCAAATCATCCATATCACTGTGTTTGTATCTTACCACATCAGCACGGCTCAAACGGCAACCGTCTATAATACTTGCATGATTGAGCTCATCGCTGATTATTACGTCACCTTTGTCCACTATGGCAGGAATGGTTCCTGCATTGGCAGTAAATCCGGACTGAAATACCAAAACGGCTTCTACATGCTTAAACTCGGCAAGCTTTCTTTCCAACTCTTCATGAATGGTCATATTTCCTACTATGGTTCTTACCGCTCCGGCACCTACGCCCCATTTTTCCAATGCTTCCAAAGCTGCCTTTTTCAGTCTGGGATGGTTTGCAAGGCCTAAGTAATTGTTTGAAGAAAGATTGATGACTTCTTTGCCGTTGATAACACATCTTGCTCCTGATGGACTTTCCAAAACCGCAAGCTTTCTATATACTCCTTGTTCCTTGAGCTCATTCAGCCTCTGAGTTATAAAGTCGAGATCATGAATACCCATTGTACTACCTCCCCATATAAGACTTTTTATAGTATTTGCCGATAATTTATCAATTATAATTATATAAAAGGAAAAAATGCTATTCAAATTAAGAATAGCCAATTTTTTGAATATTTCGCTCAATTAGTCCGTCATTCTCCTACATTTTTGCTATTTTGTTTTTAATTTGAGGATTTTTTATGTTCATATGACCTTCATTTCATATTGTCACTTTGAATTTTTTTGCTGATGCTTATAAGATTTCTGAAAAACATTTCCAGTTCTTCAGACAATCCCTTGTCATTCAGCTTCTCCAGCGCCTTTTTTATAACATATTCTTCTCTCTGGGAATCGGTGATTTCCATGCCTTTTTGTCTTTTTATGTCTCCTATTTTTCTAACCAGCTCCATTCTCTTCTCGAAAAGCATCACCAACTGCTCATCTATTTCATCTATCTCTCTTCTTAATATCTCCATTTCCTCCAAGGCTATCCCTCCAGTTCATCGGCTTTAACAGTGTGCTATGTAGCTTAAGTCCAAAATCGCTATGGCAGCAGCAGCTTCCACCACCGGAACTGCCCTCGGCACTATACACGGGTCATGTCTGCCGTTAATATTTAATTCTACTTCTTCCATCCTGGTCAAATCCATGCTTCTTTGCTTTTTCCCTATAGATGAGGTAGGCTTTATGGCCACCCTGAATATGACAGGCATCCCGTTGGTGATGCCCCCTTGTATGCCTCCGCTATGGTTTGTCTTGGTCTTAACTGCTCGGTTTTGGATGCAAAACTCATCATTGGCTTCAGAACCTCTCATTCTTGTGAGGTTAAAGCCCGAACCGAATTCCACTCCCTTCACTCCGGGTATAGAAAACAGGATATGCGACAATCTGCTCTCCACTGAATCAAAAAACGGTTCCCCTATTCCGGCAGGCAATCCCACTATAGCACATTCAATGCTTCCGCCTATTGAATCATCATCAGCTTTAGCTGACAATATTTCCGCTTCCATATCTTTTATTTTTTCCTCTGCTATTAACGGCAACTTCATGGCATTAAGCCTTTTAATCAACTGTTCATCGATATGTATCGCATCAAAACTGTCATCATCTATACTTCCTATATTCTTGATATGAGATGCTATATGTATGCCTTTGGATTCCAGTATCTGCCTGCAGACGGCTCCGGCAAGAACTAACGGAGCGGTAAGTCTGCCGGAGAAATGTCCTCCCCCTCTGTAGTCGTTAAATCCCTTATACTTTATCCTGCCCGTATAATCCGCATGTCCCGGTCGCGGGATATCTTTCAGGTATTCATAGCCGCTGGATCTTACATCATTGTTTTGGATTATGAATGCAAGGGGAGTTCCTGTAGTATAACCGTTGAAATATCCGCTCAGAAACTTAAACTCATCCTCTTCCTTTCTTGATGTGGTAATATCGCTTTGCCCCGGTGCCCTTCTCTTCATCTGGAACCTTATAGCTTCCATGTCCAGCTTTATTCCCGGAGGCAATCCGTCTATGACCGCTCCTATGGCTTCACCGTGGGATTCACCGAAAATTGATATTTTTATCCTATTGCCCCATATTCCGCTCACTTTTTTCACCTCCCTGGCTTAATCTCATGTAATCTTCCCAAAAATCCGGATATGATTTTCTAACCGCTTCTTCTCCTTTTATAACAAGGGGATACTGACACCTTGCAGCCGCAATTGCCAATGCCATTGCTATTCTATGGTCATTCCAGCTTTCTACAGTACCTCCCGTGAAGCTTTCCACTCCTTCAATAATCAAACCGTCATCCAGTTCGGTAATTTTTGCTCCTATTTTATTCAATTCAACCGTTATGGCTTTTAGCCGGTCGGATTCCTTTATCCTCAACCTGCCTGCATTTTTTATGACAGTCTTGCCTTCGCTCAATGCTGCCATTACGGCAATTACAGGCACCAGATCGGGTATCTGTGAAGCATCTATGTCCATGCCTTTCAAATTGCTTCTAACAGCTGTAGCGCGATTATCCTCTATCTCCAGCTTACCACCCATGTCCTGTATTATCCTGAGAATATCCTTATCCCCCTGCAGTGAATCCATATTTAAACCCTCACAAACAACAGAACCGGACAATACTCCCGCCGCAAGCCAAAAAGCAGCCTGGGAAAAGTCTCCCTCCACGTTATAAGTTGTGGGAGTATATTTCTGGTTGCC
>DUSG01000295.1 GCA_012842725.1 Clostridiales bacterium | reverse complement strand
TCAGAACTACAAAATTAACATAAGCAAGAATGCTTTGAAGTTTATTAACAAACAGGATAATTATCAAAGGAAGAGAATATTATCTGCCATTTATGGATTGCCTAAAGGAGATGTAAAGAAATTAAAAGGCTATGAGTATTATAGACTTAGAGTTGGGGATTTCAGAGTCATTTTTACTAAGAATGATAAAGAACTCGTAATACTGGTTATTGATATAGGAAATAGAGGCCAGATATATGATAATTTATAAATATGTCGTACATGATGTACGACTTTTTACTTAATATTCAGGGAAAGAATATTCAGGGAAAGTCATGTATTCAGTAATACACGGTGAAGTATATCATAAGTGATTGTAAAACAGACTATAATATTTGATATACAAAGCTTATAGTCTGTTTATTATTCATAAACATTTATTTTTTTGTATTTTTTTATGAAAACTTCCTTTGTAATATCTTCAAAATTAGCATTCCATTTCATAAAAGGTTTATCAAAATTAGCAATATATTTAAGGAAAAAATTATATAATTCCATTCCTTTGCTATTTTTTGAAGTAGAGATTTTTTTCTTTATTTTATTAATTTCCTTAAGATTATTTTTGTCTAGGATGCCAGATGAGTAAAAGTCATGAATTATGTAAAAATAATTTGATAAAAGTGCTTTATCATATTCATCATAGTCACCTGGATTACTTTTTTTTGTGGTACTTATATTAAATTTATTTTTCATTTCATAAATGATATCTGATATTATACTATTTATCTTTTTACGAGCATTATCATAATTAATTGTTGAGTTACTTTTATTAATTATATAATATGTTAATACAGATAAACTAAAATAATCTTTATAGTTATCTAAACACTCTAATATGAATTGTTCAGGTAAGTTGTTTATGTTAAATGTTAGAACAACTATGAAATTATATAATTCTGTAAATTTATCAAAATTATAGTTTATTGTTTTATATATTTTTTTAAACAATAAATCATCTATTGAGAAATTATTATTCTTAGCTGCTCTTTGTAAAATAAAAAACATTCTGCAAATTTTTATTACATTTTCAGTACTAATATAATGGTTAAGAATATAAATTATCATGTCCACAATCTTTGAAAAATTACATTCAATAGTATCAATTTTCTTCGTTTTTTCAATTTTCTCAAGTATTAGCATAAGTTTTTTTTCAATAGTACTTAACACGTATGAAACTATATATCTCTTATGTGTTTCATATTTGACAATAATCATCCTAAAACTTTCAAAAAATCTATCATATGGATATTTTTTCTTAACTATAGGATTTTCTCTAAAATAACTTAAAAACGCATTTATTTCATTTTTAATATCTGAAATCCAAAGCTGATCACGAAGGAATGGTTTTGTTTCCATTAACCTTTTTTCATTGTTTATATTCATTTTATATTCTAAACTAATTTTATTAATTGTTTTTTCAATAGAAGAGCCAACATTCTTCTCATTAAAAAATATAAAAATATCATCAATAAATCTCACAATTTCATAATCTTTTTTATATATTATTTTCATTTTGTTAAGTTCGTTATATACAAGATTATCAATTCTAACTAATATAAATTCAGCCAGCGTTCTAGAAAATTCAGGCCCTATTACTATTCCATTAGTTTCATTATAATTAATTACTTGAGCGATTTTATCAAGTATTGCAGAAAATCTATATTTATTTGAAATATATCTTTTTGCAGTATCCTTGTCGCCTAAGTAAGCCCAGTCAAGTGAATGGGTATATATACTATTAAAACATTCTTTGTAATCTAACTTTATTAAGTAGTTATACTTCATTTCAAGATCCTTCATAGTATAAGATTTATAAAAATCAGTAATTTTTGGGAATTTATATAAGACAAAATAATTGTTAATAAACTCTTCTTTTTCACTACCTAAATCTTCATTGTCTGAATTTAGTATCCATTTAATTTCCTGAATATATTTATCTGATATAATTTTAAAAGTATCATTTATTGATATTGGAGTTCTTACAGAGAAGATAATGTTTTGCTGAAAATAATTCACGATATGTTCATCATAAGTTTCCACAAATTTAGTTATTTGCAGTTGAGCATATGGGTGTAGTAAGCTCATCTTTCTTATTTCATTTTCATTTTTTGCTATATAAAACTGTAGGGGTATTGAGTATTGCATAAAATTATCATATTCTTCTTTAATATTACTTATTTTAATTTTCTTCCATTCATCAAGTTTATCTACAATAAAATCATATAATGGCCTGTTAGAAAAAATGAGTGGAAGTTCGCTTGGTAAAGTGTCTGTTAAAAGAAAGATATGCTTGTCCATTTTTATCACACCTTATCTGGAAAATTATACAAATATATTATATAATATTTTTAACAATATTACATAATTTTTGTGGGTCTAGTATATAAAAAGTAAGTTATTATAGTTAATATCGATACGATTTCTGCAGATAGCTATTTAACTTACGTTCAAAAGTTCTACATAATGTAGAACACCTGACTTTATGTCGGCAATACACAGGGAAGAACTTTTATACTAGACCCACATAGTTATTATATGTAATGAAGGTGATATTTAATGAACATGAATCTAAATAAAGACATCTTAAAAAACTATTTTAATTATTTAAAATTTGATTTAAAAACAGGTGTTGATAAGGTAACAGTAGAAAACTTTGAATCACATCTAGATGATAATCTTGATATTATTTGCAGAAAGATTATGAACAATACTTATAAATTTTCTCGCTTAAAAGAACTGAATATTGGTTCAAGAACTGTTTTTATTCCAACTATTAGAGATCGTATTGTAATTGAGTATTTAAAAGATAGTATTAAAAAGAAATATAAATTAAAAATGCAAAATAGGGATACAATTATCAAAAACATAATTAACTTGTTATCGGAACAAATAGAGTATTTTGTTATAAAACTTGATATAAATAAGTTTTTTTCATCTATTCCGCAAAAAGAATTGTTGGATAAAATTGAAAGAAAATCGTTGCTTAATTCAATTGAATATGCCCTCGTACATAATTTGCTAAGCAAGGTATCGTCGGGTCTACCAGAAGGATTATCTATAAGTAATTATCTTTCTGAATTATATTTAGAGAATTTTGATTTCATATTAAGAAGAATACATCCTAGAGTCGCATTTTATGCTAGATATGTAGATGATATTATTATAATAATCAATGGCAGACTTTCAGATAAAGAAAAAGATGATATTAAATTGAAAATACAAAAAGTATTCTCTAGTATTAATTTAGTAAAAAATGAATCAAAATGTAAATATACGGATTTTAAATTAGATAAAAGCAGTGATACATTTGATTATTTGGGTTACAAGTTTCAAAGAATATGTGAAGATAAGAAATGCAAATTAAATATTGGAATTTCAGATAAAAAGTTAACAAAAATATATAAGAAAATTAATTATATATTTTATGAATATTATAGAGATAAAAACTACGAAAAATTATGCGATAGATTGCTAGTTTTAGCTAGCAAAAATAAAATTGATAAGATTAAATCATATACAAAGAAAAATTTTTCAATTGGTTTTGTTCCTTATAAAATTACATATGGATTACCTGAGAACTATAAATATATAAATGATGACAGCTTTGAAAAAATACGGAAATTCATTAAAAGAAAAATATATAAATTAAAGCCAATCTTAAAAAATAAAAAAATGAAAAAGCTTTATGCAATTTCAATAATTGATCCCAATAGAATAATAATATATTCAAAAATACCTTTTAAAGTATTAAGGAAAAAAGTTTATGCATTTAGCAAATCAATACCATATTCAACTATTTTAAAAATGTCAAAAAAAGAGCTTTTAGAAACATATTTTAATATTGTAAATATAAAACTTTATTAATGTGGCTATATTTTTTAAAGAAAAGATTCCAACAACAAAAATCAAAAAAACTGCATAAAATAACAGCTAATAACTGTTTCGGGTACCAGTAAAGTAAAAGTAAATGATTAACATAAACCTAAATTATAAACAGTTTAAATTATTTATTAATTTATCAAATAAGCTAGATATAAGTTATGGAAATATAATAAAAATTAATTTTTTTTATTGGCAACTATTTAGCCCCCTAATATAATTGGAGAAACCATACGAATTTAGTAAAATGAATATAGGGGGTTAATCCAAATGAAACACTATGATGATAAGTTCAAGGAACAAGTAATAAAAGAATGTCAAGAAG
>DUSG01000294.1 GCA_012842725.1 Clostridiales bacterium | reverse complement strand
TTAAATTCAAAGAATCAAAATCAATCAGCCTCACAAGGCATAGAGGAATTATTAGATAGCATATCCCAATATCCACAGTTGTCATTAGAGGCATACAAAGAACAGATAAAGAATCCTCAAATATTAGACCAAGTTATAGAAGAACTTAATCTTGATGAAAAAGATATAAACAGAGTTAATTTAAGAGATATGATTACTTTAAATACCATTCAAAATACAAACTTGATTACAATATCCGTAAAAAATAGCGATCCAGCATTAGCTGCAGATATTGCAAATACCGTTGCCAAAAAGTTTACTGCTCATATAACAGAAATAGCTAAATCTCAAGCAGATAAGTCATCAAATTATATAAAGACACAGATGGAGATAGAAAAAGAAAATTTAGATGCTGCGTTACTTGAGTACAAAAATTATCTCGCTCAGCCAAAAGGACTTTTGGAATTACAAAAAGAAGTAGATTCAAAAACAGATTTAATTACTCAATATAAAAATGATTTGTTAAATACAGAAATAGAGGAGAATAAGATAATTGCTTCCTTGGAAGCAGCAAAGAGAGAACTTGCTAATACATCAGAAAAGATAATATTGAAAAAAACAATAGCTGATGATACTTTGTTGAGTCAGTATATTGGAGAAAAAGGCAATAGTTCAATTGGAGATGTATTGAACATAGACTTAGAATCCGAAGAGATTAATGAAGTATATACATATTTAAAAAACCAAATAAGTGATCTGGAGATAAAACTTTCAGAGATAAGAGCACAAAAAGAAGCTTTATCTAAGGCCATAGAGACTACAGCAAATGAATTAGAGGTATTACAGGTAGAGTTGGCAGAAAAACAACATCAAGACAGAATAATGAAGCAAAAGGTAGATTTTGCTCAATCAACTTATGAAGCATTTTTAAATAAATATGAAGAAACAAGGATATTGAAATCTTCAGACATAGGAGAGGCAAGTATAATTATTGCTTCACCGGCAGTAGAGCCTTTAACACCTGTTGGCCCTAAAAAAATGCTCAATATGGCTATAGCGGCGGTGTTAGGTTTGATGATTGGAGTAATTGTTGTATTTTTCAAAGAATATTGGCAGAAAAGTGGTAACGCAATAAATAATACTAATATTAGCCTTGATTAAATGAGAGGTGCGATGATTTGAAGACATATAGTCGAAAAGGCCTTCTTGTGATAACGGATATTATAATCGTTAATATAGCTATTTATATGGCACTTTTATTAAGATTTGATGGAAAAATAATGACACATTATAAAGAGATTTACTATAATACTTTTCTGGTATTGACGTTTATTAAGATTATAGTATACATAATGATGGGATTATACAGTAGTCTATGGAGATATGCAAGCATTGATGAACTTCTGCAAATATTTTTTGCCACTGCCATAGAGACAGCACTGTGTTATTTATATGGGGAATATTTTAACGTAAGACTACCCAGGTCAGTATATATAATATCCTGGTTCATAACCTTTATCTTCATAGGAGGCAGTAGGCTGAGCTATAGGATACTTAGAAGGTTAAATAATCTTGTTAGATTCGATAAATCTGAAAAGTCTCGTGTTATGGTCATTGGTGCAGGAGAAGCAGGTTCCATGGTTATAAAGGAACTCAAAAAGCATGATGAACTTAACAGTGTACCTGTGGCTATCATAGATGATGATACGCATAAGCATAGATCTTTTATCCATGGTGTACCTGTAATTGGTGGAAGAAATAAAATTAAAGCTGCAGTTTCTAAACATAATATTGACCAAATTATCATTGCCCTACCTTCTGCTCCTAAAAGTGAAGTAAGAAAAATTATAGATATCTGCAAGGATACTAAATGTAAGCTAAAGATACTTCCAGGAGTGTATGAAATATTAGACGAAAAAGTAAGTCTCAAAAGGATTAGAGATGTTAACATAGAAGACTTGCTTGGTAGGGATGAAGTAAAACTCAATAATGAGGAAATAGCAGGATACCTGAAAGATGAAGTTATATTAGTAACTGGTGGCGGCGGTTCTATTGGTTCAGAGTTATGCAGGCAGATAGCAAAGTATGAACCTAAGAAAATAATAGTCTATGATATATATGAAAATAATGCATATGACTTAGAAGTTGAGCTTAAAAGCAAATACAAAAATAGGATAGATATTGACGTTGTAATAGGTTCTATAAGAGATATTGAAAGATTGAGACAAGTATTTGCTGAATACAAACCTGGAGTAGTATTTCATGCAGCTGCTCATAAGCATGTCCCTCTTATGGAATTTAACCCTGGAGAAGCAGTGAAGAATAATGTTTTTGGTACATTAAATGTTGCTCAATGTGCAGATGAATTTGGAACAAAAAGGTTTGTTCTTATTTCAACAGATAAAGCTGTTAATCCAACAAATATAATGGGTGCTACAAAAAGGTTGGCAGAGATGATTATTCAAGCTATGGACAAGCGTAGCAAAACAGAATTTGTGGCAGTGAGATTTGGCAATGTTTTAGGAAGTAATGGAAGTGTAATACCATTATTTAAAAAGCAAATAGCTCAAGGAGGACCTGTTACAGTTACTCATCCTGAGGTTACAAGATATTTTATGACTATACCTGAAGCTGCCCAACTGGTTATACAGGCTGGTGCAATGGCAAAGGGTGGAGAAATCTTTATTCTCGACATGGGACAACCAGTGAAGATACTGGACTTGGCAAGAGACTTGATAAAACTTTCAGGCTTTGAACCAGATGAAGATATAAAAATTGTGTTTACAGGACTAAGACCAGGAGAGAAACTTTATGAAGAATTGTTACTAGCCGAGGAAGGAATCCAAGGCACGCATCACGAAAATATATATATCGGTAAACCATTAGCTTTGAGTTTCAATGAACTTATGCTTGGTATTAGAGCGTTACAGAATTTTATTAATGATAAAGAAGAATTAAAACGATGCTTAAAGAATATAGTTAGCACATATAAAGAATTAGATGAAGCAGCAGCTTCAATTGGGCTGGAGGGAAAATTAAAAAATCAGATAAGCAATTAAAAAAGAATAGAGGTTATTTGATTATGGATATATCAAGAAAAAATAATTCAACTACTAAAAAAAGAATATATCTTTCTTCTCCTCACATGAGCGATGAAGGTTATGAAATCCAATATATTAAAGAAGCATTTGATACAAATTGGATTGCACCACTTGGAGCAAATGTAGATGGATTTGAAAGAGAATTGGCTGATAGAATAGGAGCAAAGTATGCTATTGCATTGTCTTCTGGTACAGCTGCTATACATATGGCTTTAAAAGCTGCTGGAGTTGGAGAAGGAGATATTGTACTATGTCAAGACCTTACTTTTGCTGCAACGGTTAATCCTGTTATTTATCAAAATGCTATACCGGTTTTTATAGATAGTAATTATGAGACATGGAATATAGACCCTAATGCTCTAGAAGAAGCACTTAAGAAATATCCAAATGTAAAAGCAGTTATAATTGTTCATTTGTACGGATTATCTGCGGATATGGATCCTATTATTGATTTATGTAGCAAATATAATGTAACATTGATAGAAGATGCAGCAGAAAGTCTTGGTACTACATATAAAGGGAAATATACAGGTACATTCGGAGATTACGGAGCGTTTAGTTTTAATGGAAATAAGATAATTACCACATCGGGTGGGGGTATGCTTGTATCTGATGATGAAGAAAGAATAGCCAAAGTTCGCTTTTGGGCAACACAAGCGAGGGACAAAGCGAGACATTATCAGCATAGTGAAATAGGTTATAATTATAGAATGAGCAATATAGTTGCTGGTATAGGAAGAGGACAACTAAAAGTATTGGATCAAAGAATTGCTAAGAAGAAATATGTATTTGAGTTTTATAAAAGAGAGCTTGGTCAACTTGAGGATATTAATTTCATGCCAATCAATGAATGGAATGAACCCAATTATTGGTTAAGTTGTATTACACTAAGCGGAAAGGTAAAACCATTGGATATAATGGAAGCTCTTGAGAAAGAAAACATAGAGTCAAGACCTGTTTGGAAACCAATGCATATGCAACCTGTATATAAAGGCTATGATTTTATCGGTTCAGGGATATCTGAAAAGTTATTTGAAAATGGTGTCTGCTTACCAAGTGATACTAAGATGACTGATGAGGATTTGTATCGTGTATGTGGGATTATAAAGGGGTTATGGAAGTAGAATGCAAGGAAAAAACAAAAAAAAATTACAGTTATATAACTATCCATCAAACCACAAAATAAACAAAAAATTCATTTATAGGAGATATTTTAAAAGACCTATGGATATTATTTTATCATTGATTGCACTTATAGTTCTAAGCCCACTAATGATGATAATAGCAGTATTAGTAAGAATTAAATTAGGTAGCCCTGTAATTTTTAAGCAAAGAAGACCAGGACTCAATGAAAAAATATTTACTCTTTATAAGTTTAGGACAATGACAGACGAAAGAAATGAGAATGGTGAACTATTACCTGATAGTGA
>DUSG01000293.1 GCA_012842725.1 Clostridiales bacterium | reverse complement strand
ATATTGAGCCATTTCTCATCCCTCCAGTTAGGTTTTTGGGTTTGTCAATTTAATTCTAACCAGAGGGGTGAGGGTGGCTCAACCCTTTTTTAAAACTCCCTTTTTACACAATTATATGGACTTAACTAGGATGTCTTTAAATAAGTTTATCAATGTACTTATTATTAAACATTATTTTCATCTTTACAATTTCTCTTTTCAATTTTATCAATAAATCTAGGTATTAAATCGATAATTCTATCTAAAGTTGTATTAAAGCTAGCAGGTATCATTCTTAATTGTCCTTGATATATAGAAAGAAATCCAACAGGACATACAGTTACTCCTGCACCACTTCCTCCTGCAAAACTTTTAGAATTATCTTGATTATTTCCTAACACGTTTCCTCCTCCAGATACAAATGCAAATCCAACTTTAGAAATAGGTATTATAACAGTACCATCAGAGGTTTCAACAGGATTGCCTACAACTGTATTTACATCAATCATTTCTTTAATATTTTCCATAGTTGTTTTCATAAGACCTTCTATAGTTTGTTCCATCCATATCACTTCCTTTTGAAGAATTAAGAAACTTTTTCAATCCAGTTATAATATCTCCCACCTTAATGGTAATTATGCAATTGAATTCCATTTCAAAAATATACTCATTAAAAATCGGTTTAATATCAATTCTTTTAAGATCTAAATCGCAATATGCTTTTATAAAAGTTGCAATACATATTAAAACTGAATATATAAAGCCATATAGTATCCCTGTAATATACGCATCAAATAATCCATATTTTATGTATAATGAGAATTCATGGAAACTCATCTTTTTTAAAATATAATTTATTGCATTCTTTTTCAACAAATATTTCTGTCTATATTTTTTAATAACGTCAATAACTTCATCTATTGTTTGGGGTATTATAAACTCTATTTCTTTTTTTATTATTTTTCTACGTTCTAATTTTATTAAATATTTTTGCATTTTATATAATAAATCTTCTGGCGGTAATTTTATTCCATATCTGATAATTCCATATAAACTAGTCAAATAGATTGTAATTACATTACAGTCATATGTTTTTTTATACTCAATTCTCAGTTTCAAATCAGAATAATATAACATAATTAATATTATAACAATTATGAATACTATTATAAAAAAAAGCAAAACTATTCCTCCAATTTGTTTATGCTTCTTGAAATATTTTGCCAAAAAAATAAAGAATAATACATGTTACGTATTATTCTTTGAACAGATCTTTTATTGGAGGAAGCTCATTGATGCTCTTTAAACCAAACAACCTTAAAAATGTATTTGTAGTCCCATATAGGATTGGCCTACCAGGTCCATCAGCACGACCTACTTCTTTTATCATATCCTTTTCCAACAATCTTGCAATACAAGCGTCAGATTTAACACCTCTTACCGAATCTATTACAGACTTTGTTACAGGTTGCTTATATGCTATTATAGATAAAGTTTCGAGTGATGCTTGGGATAAGCCAGCCTTTGCTTTTGGTTTTAATAGTTTTTCTACAAATTCGTACAACTCGGGTTTTGAGCATAATTGATAACTATTGTTTATTTCTACTATTTTTATACCCCTTGTATTCTCCTTATAATCATCTATCATTTGATTGATTATTTTTTTTAATGTTTCTTGATCTATTTCTAAGACATCAGAAAGATCTTTTAATGAAACTGGGTCTCCTGAAACAAATAACATGCATTCGATAGCTGCTTTTGCTTTTTTTACATCCATGACCTCATCTTCTCCTAATGATAATCTTATCAAAATTGCTAGCTTGTTCTACATAGATCTTTCTTTGTTTTATAAGCTCCAGTATAGCCAGAAAAGTCAATATAGCTTCTAATTTATTGATACAATTCATTATTAAATTATCAAAATAGACCATTTTTTCTATTGATAATATTTTTAATACTTCTACGATTTTATCTTTTACAGTTATTTCATCTTTATATATTTTGCTATGTTCAATATCCTTCTGAGATTGCTTTCTAATCATCAATTCTTTAAACTTGTCCACTAAAATTTCAATTGAAAGTCTATCAGGCAATGCAAAAGAATCAATAATTTCATCAGCTAAACTGGAATCTTTACATAAAGACCTTTCATTCTCTATGAGTTTTTGCTTTAGTATTTCTGTTACATCCTTATAAGCTTTATATTCAAGAAGCTTCTTCACAAGTTCTTCCCTTGGGTCTTCCTCTTTCTCTGCTTCTTTAGGTATTTTTGGTAACAACATTTTTGATTTAATCTCTAGTAAAGTTGCAGCCATAACTAAGAATTCACTTGCCAAATCGATATCTAAACTTTGCATCATTTTTATGTAATTAATATATTGTTCCGTAATTTCAGCTATAGGAATATCATATATATCTATTTTATTTTTTTCAATTAAATGAAACAATAGTTCAAATGGACCTTCAAACACCTCTAATTTAATATTTATTGACATATTCACTACCACCGATATATAGTTCTAGAATAAAAAACTTACTAAATAAGAAATTACTCTATCCGCGCTATAAAACATAGGGCCTAAGATATAATTAATGGAATCTGTAAAAATAAGTAAAATAAGCAATATATACAAATATCTTTCATAGCGAAAAAAATTATACTCTAGCCTATAAGGCAAAAAACCTGTAAGTATCTTTGAACCGTCTAAGGGAGGAAGGGGAATTAAATTAAATATTCCCAAGCCAATATTAATAAAATAAATATTAACTAGTATATTCTCTATTATTTTATTCATAAATCCTAATTGATAATAAATTGTCATATAAATAAGCAAAGTTATAAAAGCAATAAAAAAATTCATTATTGGGCCTGCTAATGATACAAGAATAATGCCTTTTTTTCTATTTTTGAAATTATATGGGTTTATTGGAACAGGTTTAGCCCAACCAAAACGAAACAATATTAACATAATGATTCCAATGGGATCAATGTGAGCCATCGGATCCAATGTCATTCTGCCCTCTAATTTTGCAGTATCATCACCAAGTAAATTAGCTACATAAGCGTGTGCAAATTCATGAAATGAAAAACCTATAAACACTGCAGGTAATCGATATAATAGGCTTAAAACATCAATACCGGGCAAACATTATCATCCTTTCAGATTGCAATCCATAAAGATTTATATTTGGTATTATAACACAATTGAAATAATAAAAAAAGCGGCCATAGGCCGCATTTGGATACGACCTTAGATACTACCTATAATCATCTATAGTGTAATGGATTCCATCAACACCTGTGTAATCTTCTGGTACCATTGGGCCTCCACAGTTTT